>NZ_JAZHLJ010000114.1:0-8217 GCF_036549495.1 Aurantimonas sp. C2-5-R2 | reverse complement strand
GATATTTGAGGCATGCTTCCTCCACCGCATCATCTGCGGTGTTAGAAAGAGTCGCCACGCCTCAAGACCACACAACATGCGCAAGAGCCACGAAATCGAGGGATCATCAGCGAGCCCCTCCTCGTTTATGAGGGCACCGCCACGAAGACGCTGCGGCCCTGGGAGAAGCTCGCCGCGCGGATCATCGAGATCGGTGACCGGCGTATTCTCGCAGGCGGGCTGGGGCTCTGAGTAGCAGCGGAACAGAAAATACACACAAGGGCCGTTTCGGTCGCGCTTTGTCATCGCAACAAACCCCGGTTTTCTGCAGCGCGAACACCCGCGCCAGCCGACATGGTGCGCCGATCGTCCGATTTCATATAAAACCCTGGACAAACCTATAGCCACAAAACCCATACCTCGATAGGTTGTTGGACGAGGGGGGCGGCCATCACCATGCTGATCGGATACATGCGGGTGTCGACGGCCGAGCAGAGCCTCGACCTCCAGCGCGACGCGCTTGAGCAAGCCGGCTGCGATAAGATCTATCAGGATGTCTGTTCCGGCCGCGCCACCGAACGACCCGGCCTTGCCCAGGCTCTCGACAACGCCCGCAATGGCGATGCGCTGGTCATCTGGAAACTCGATCGGATCGGGCGCTCGCTGCCCCATGTCGTCGGCCTCGTCGGCGCACTCCAGAAACAGGGGATCGGCCTGAAGGTGCTGACCGGTGACGTCGATACAACGACGGCGACGGGACGTCTGGTCTTCGGCATCTTCGCGACGCTCGCCGAATTCGAGCGTGACCTCATCCACGAGCGCACCATGGCGGGTCTTGCGGCAGCCCGCGCCCGCGGCCGCACCGGCGGGCGTCCCCGGATGATGACCAGGCCAAAGCTCAAGACCGCGATGGCGCTGATGGCGGATCGGGAAAACAGCGCGCGCGATGTCGCGACCCAACTCGGTGTCTCGCTGTCGACCCTTTACGCCTACGTCGACAGCAAGGGCCAGCCCCGGCCGCGCGCCGACAAGCTCCTCAAGAAGCGCACGAGCGCCGCGCAATAGGAGAAGCAAATGCCGGTCAGCTTCCTTAACGAGGACCAGATCCGGCGCTATGGACGTTTCGCGAACGAACCGTCTTCCGATCAGCTGGTCCGGTACTTTCATCTCGACGATGTCGATCGCGCTTTCGTCGCCGAACATCGCGGCGATCGCAACCGACTTGGCGTTGCCATTCAACTGGGCTCGGTCCGCATGCTCGGCGTCTTTCTTGAAGATCTGGCCACGGCACCGATCTCCGCGTTGCGCTATGCGGCCGAGCAACTCGGGCTCGACGACCCCGACGCGATCTCCACTTATGCGAACGACCGGGCCCGGGCCCGGCATATTCCTCGGATCAGGGTCCGTTACGGCTATCGCGTCGCAACGGACCCCGGTGTTTCGTTCCGACTGAGCCGGTTTCTTTATGCCCTCTGCTGGACCGGCACCGATCGACCATCGGCGCTGTTCGACCGCGCAGCATCCTGGCTGATCGCCAACAAGGTTCTGCTGCCGGGCCTTTCCGTCCTCGAGCGGGCCGTCTCCCGCATTCGCGGTCGTGCCAACGCTCGCCTGTTCCGCCAGCTCGTCGATAAGGTGACGCCCGAACAGCGCGAGCGTCTCGACGCTCTCCTCGTCGTGCCCGAAGGCGCCCGACAAAGCCCGCTCGACCGTCTTCGGGATGGCCCCTACATCCAGAGCGGGCCCGAGATCAGCCGGGCGATGGCGCGTCTCGAAGAAATCCGCGCCATCACGGATGGTCTTCCGGAGATCGACCGGCTGCCGCCCGGGCGCGTTACCGCCCTTGCCCGTTTCGCGTCGGCCGCCAAGGCGCAGGCTGTTTCCCGTCTTCCCGACGAACGGCGCACCGCGACGCTGCTTGCCTTCATCCGCACGCTCGAAGCCAGTGCGAGCGACGATGTGATCGACCTTTTCGACGTCGTCACCACGACGATCTTCTCGAGCGCGCAGGCGGTGTCGAAGCAGGCGCGCATGCGCACGCTTCGCGATCTCGATGCCGCGGCGCTGAAGCTGCGCGACGGCATTGCTGTCCTGTTCGATGAGGCCACACCGGATCACATGGTCCGCACCGTTATCTTCGAGATGGTGGGCAGGGATAGCCTCGAATCCGCATATGAGCGGGTGGGCGCGCTCGCCGAACCGCCCGACGACGTCTATTTTGCGGAACTTCGGAAACATCGGGGTCAGTTCCGCTTCGCGCCAGCGCTCTTGCGGGGGCTCAACCTCGATGCGGCGCCTGCAGGCAAGTCTCTCCTCGATGCCGTCGAACACCTGCGGGCCGTTCAGGACGGCCGCAAACGCTCCGGACCCGCGCCTGCGGCCTTCGCTCCGAAGGAGTGGGCAGGCCAGTTGAAAACCGCCGATGGCGGGATCGACCTTTTCGGCTATCGCCTCTGCGTCCTCGATCAACTCCGACGAACGATCCGACGACGCGATGTCTTTGCCTCCCGCTCGCTGCGCTACGCCGATCCCCGCAAGGGTCTTCTGTCGGGCGCCGCGTGGGAAGCGGCAAGATCTGTCGTGTGCCGCACCGTCGGTGTCTCGGCATCGGCCGAGGAGGAACTGGCCGGACTTTCGTCACGGCTGGATCTCGCCTATCGCGAAACCGCCGATCGGGCGCCCGGCAATGAAGCCCTGTCGATCGAGACGACGACCGCCGGCAGCAATCTGTCCGTCGCCCAACTCGACAAGATCGAGGAACCGCCAAGCCTCGTCGCGCTGCGCGCCGCGGTCGAGGCGAGACTGCCGCACGTCGATCTGCCCGAGCTCATCCTTGAGATGCAGGCGCGAACCGGTTTTGCAGACCACTTCACCCATGCAAGCGAAGGCGGCTCGCGCGCCGCGGACATCACCACCAGCGTCAGCGCCGTGCTCCTGGCAGAAGCCTGCAATACCGGCTTCGAGCCGCTGCTGCGACGAGACGATCCGGCGCTGCGTCGATCGCGCCTCAGTTGGGTGAAGCAGAACTTCCTACGCACCGAGACGCTGACCGCGGCCAATGCCGCGCTGGTGGCGGCGCAGAACGCGATTCCGTTGGCGCATTCATGGGGCGGCGGCGACGTCGCCTCGGCCGACGGCTTGCGCTTCGTCGTTCCGGTGCGCACCATCCATTCCGGCCCCAATCCCCGCTATTTCGGTTACGAGCGCGGCATCACCTGGTACAATCTGGCGTCCGACCAGTTCACCGGGCTCAACGCGATCACCATACCCGGAACGTTGCGCGACAGTCTGTATCTCCTGGCCCTCGTGCTGGAGCAGGAAACCGAGCTCTCGCCGACCGAGATCATGACCGATACGGCGGGCTACACGGACGCTATATTCGGGATCTTCCATCTCCTCGGCTATCAGTTCAGCCCGCGCATCGCCGACATCGGCGGTTCCCGCTTCTGGCGGGTGGATGGAAAGGCCGACTACGGCCTGCTCGACGATCTGGCGTCGAACAAGATCAACACGCGCCTCATCGCCGATCACTGGGACGATCTTCTGCGTCTCGCCGGCTCGCTGAAGCTCGGTGTCGTGCAGGCAGCCGGTCTCACGCGCACGCTCCAGACCAACGACCGGCCGACGAAGCTGGCCCGAGCGCTCCAGGAACTTGGCCGCCTGATCAAGACACTTTACCTGCTGCGGTTCATCGACGACGAGGGCTATCGTCGGCGCATCCTGATCCAGCTCAATCGCGGCGAACTTCGGCACAGGCTTGCCCGCGTGATCTTCCACGGCAAGCGCGGCGAACTTCGCCAGCGCTATCGCGACGGCCAGGAGGATCAGCTCGGCTCGCTCGGTCTCGTGGTCAACGTCATCGTCCTATGGAACACGATCTACATGGACGCGGCCCTCAACCAGCTGCGCGCCGAAGGATTCGAGGTGAAGCCCGAGGACGTCGCTCACCTCTCGCCGTTGAGCTTCGGGCATATCAACATGCTCGGCCGCTACGCCTTCACCTTGTCCGATACCGTCGCTCGGGGTGAACTCAGGCCGCTGCGCAATCCTTCGGCGGCGGGAATCGACGACCTGTAGGCGGGCTTATGTGTATTTTCTGTTCCGTTGCTACTCAAAGCCCGTCTGGAGCGTCTGGAGCGTTTGTGCGGCGGCCTCGGCTGTCGTCACACCGCCAATTCGCGCTCGGCATAGGCGGCTTCGCCGAACACCCGGCGATAGCGGGCGATAGCGGCGGGCTCGCCGCTGGCCTTGGCGGCATTGTCCGACAGCTTCACCGCCGGCCGGCCGTTCGCCGAGGCGACCTTGCAGACCAGCGAGATGGGGTCGAGCCCGCTCATCGGCTCCGGCGCCATGCCGCGGAAGTCGTTGGTCAGATTGGTGCCCCAGCCGAAGCTCATGCGCACCCGGCCCTCGAAATGCCGATAGGTCCGCTCAATGGTGTCGGAATCCATGCCGTCGGAAAACACCAGCAGCTTCTCGCGCGGCCCGGTCTCGCCGTGTTTCTGATCGCCTTCGGGCTCGCCGAGCGGGACGGTGCAACGATCGCCCTTGGCCTGGCGATGAGCGCTCTTGCTGTGGGCGTCACCACGGGCTTAATCCTCGGTGGCTATTGGCTCGTCGAATTTGCCCTCGGCCGATCGCCAAGCCGATAGAGGCGCTCAAATGAGACCCATCGCAAGACTTTCGGCCAGCGACAGGCTTTTGCGCCATCGCACAAGCGGGCTTTTTCGCGACAGATCGCGCGGGTCTCCATTCCGGCTCCCTTTACCGGAATGGAAGCCCTCACCTCGCTAAATGGATATGCATCGTCGGCGCTCAGGAGGATGATGCCCGCCCGCCACACATGCTTCTGCGCCGAGTTGCCATCTCGCACCAGCGCCTTGGGGCGGCACCGCCGCCATCATCCTGTTCAACTGTCGCTATCTGGGTCGCGTCGTCGAGGCGATGCGCCGGCGCGGAACGGCATTCGATGAGCGGATAATCCCCCAGCTCTCGCCGTTGGGCTGGGACCATATCAACATCACGGGCGATTACGTCTGGTCAGATCATCTCATGGTCGATGGTGAAGGGTTCCTGCCGCTTAGGATTGGCGCCTCATGATCGCGCCGACATGCCTACCGTATATCTGTGTCCCAATAATGCACTGGGGCCTATGCCGGGTTCGACGCGAAGTCCCAAGCATTGAGCGTCTGTGGAGTGCTCGAACGCAAGCGCATGGATTGCTACGCCTTGCTTCAATAACCGCAGCGCTTCAAGGCGGACCAAGAAAGACGTTCTCCTGCATGAGGGTGCTTCCAAGTAATTTATCAAGCGGTATCGCTTTTGCGATCTCCTCGGGCCGTGCAACGTGGAGTTCCGCAAAATACCAACCCGTCGTCTCGATGCCCGTAGCATCAATTCCCATTCGCTCCAGTCTGTCGAGCACTTGCTGGCGCTCTTCGGTCGATGCGAACTGGCGCTGAGGGAAAACATGGGCGACCTTTTCCGTGACGTAGCCGTGACGCGTCAACATTTCTTCCGACGCTCCGAAGTCAAACATGCGCAGCACGAAATGTGCCATCCACGGGCGGCTGTCGAAGCTCGATCGCAGAAGCCGTTCCAGCGAAATCTCGCTGACATAGCCGACGCAACCAGTCGAAATAATGAGATCGGCGTTTTCAAGTAACGCGGCGTCTATTGGCGTCGGATCCATCGTCTCGAGATCAGTCACAATGCCGGCGTCCAACATGCCCACATCAACCGCGTAAGATACGGCGCGGTCGGCCAGATCAATCCCAACCATTTCGAGGGCAGCATCTTCCGGTTCCGCGTAGAGTTCGCGGTCGCGCGCAAGAAGCATCTCGGAATCGTCAACTTCCGAGTACAGCCGGTAGAGATCGTCCATTGAAAACCCGTGCTTCAAAAGTGCGCCATTCACTCCGTATGAGCAACCCAGATCGACAACTCGTGCGGCGTCGGTTTCGGTGATGCTTCGCCTTGCCTCAATCAATTGTTGAAATTGTGGTTTTGCTTCCTGAGGAATTCGGTAGCCGAGATCAGATAATGTTGAAAAATACGTAGACGGGTTCGGCTTATTGTAAATGCAATTCATATTCATCTTGCCGGTTTCCTCGTATTTTGCACTATTCAATGTAAAATCTCCTGTATCACAATATTACGTCAAGCGACGGACGGAAGAAATGCTTTTCACATTCTATCCGCTTCGGTCTCGGGAACACGCGAAGGTCGAACTCAGGCAGGATGGCATAGAGGCATTCGAAAACGTCGGACTGGGACCTCTTGTAGACAGCCAGGCGATCGTGTTGGCGAAACAGTAGGTCTCGATCGGCATACCTCGCCGCCCGGAGACAGATGCAGAACCATGCGTCATCTCCTGATCGACGTCTGGATAGAAGTGGGTTTACTCGGCGGCTTGAGCCGTGCCGCCGAATGTCCGCGCCAACTCGTCGGCGAGGCTCGTACGCTCCCAAGAAAAAGCTCCGTCATTCTCCGCAGCACGGCCGAAGTGGCCATAGGCTGCCGTTCGGGCATAAATCGGCCGATTGAGACTGAGTTGGGTGCGGATACCGCGCGGTGTCAGCGTGACCATGTCGCGTAGTATTTTCTCGATCTTGTCAGTGTCCACCTTCGCTGTGTTGAAAGTCTCGATGTAGAACGCGACGGGCTCGGCGACCCCGATGGCATAGGCCAGCTGAATCTGACATTTGTCAGCCAAACCGGCCGCGACGACGTTCTTCGCCAGCCAGCGGGCCGCATAGGCAGCGGACCGGTCGACTTTGGACGGATCCTTGCCCGAGAAAGCACCACCGCCATGGGGCGCTACGCCGCCATAGGTGTCGACGATGATCTTTCGGCCGGTCAGGCCGCAGTCGCCGTCTGGGCCACCGATGACGAACCGGCCAGTCGGGTTCACCAAGAGCTTGTCCTCAGGACAAGCCCACCCTTGGGGCAGTGCCCTGGTGATATACGGTTTGACGATTTCGCGCACCGTTACCTGATCAAGCCCGTCGACATGCTGTGTTGAGACGACGATGGAATCGACGGCGACCGGCTTTCCGTTCTCGTAGCGCAAGGTGACCTGGCTCTTGGAGTCCGGGCCGAGGAACTGTTCTTGGCCGGCGCGTCGAGCCTCGGCCATGAGCTGCAGGATGCGGTGGGAGAAGACGATAGGAGCGGGCATCAACTCCTTCGTCTCGGTGCAAGCGTAGCCGAACATGATACCCTGATCGCCAGCGCCCTCATCTTTGTCCACGCCGCCATCGACACCAATCGCTATGTCAGCTGATTGCTCGTGCAGTTTCACGACGATTTCGTTGTTCTTCCAGTGGAAGCCGTCCTGTTCATAGCCAATGTCTCGTACGGCATTGCGGACACGTTCCTCGATACCCTTCAGCACATCGGAGGGACCGCGTACTTCGCCGGCAACGCATATGAAATTAGTCGTGGCCAGCGTCTCGCAGGCAACGCGTGATTGCGGATCGGCGGCCAGATACGCATCCACGATCTCGTCCGAAATACGGTCACAGACTTTGTCCGGGTGCCCCTCGGATACGGACTCGCTCGTGAACAACCGGCTGCGATTCACCATGTACAACTCTCCCTAGCAGTCGCGCGTGCGCGACGCCCGTCACGCAGTTGTCGGTTTGGAGTGAGACGTCGAGCCAAAGCCCGATCAAGTGGGAAAGGGCAGGTCCTGCTTATGAAAAAGCAGGATCCCCAAGGCTCCGTCGCGATGGAGGCCAATCACGATAATCCGGAGCTGGCCTCTTCTGTAAACTTTGCCGCTCTGCGATTACGGTCGTCATGGGCTCTTTCAATTGCTCAACCACGCGCACGGTTCAGGTTTGTGCGAGAAACGGTACGAACGATTTTGCGACTCACATCTCTACAGGTGAGACACAGCCTGGACGGTCCTACTCCTGCTGGAGCAGCGGCCGGATCGTTCCTCGGTTTGCACGGCCGATGAATCAGCCGGCGGCGAACCAAAAACCTCTTGTCGTCCGAATGGACCTATCCTGGACAGAAGGTTTTCTCCGCAGGTCGGCCAAAAACTGGTTCGGTCACCCGCAGAACAAACGCTAAGACAAAGCTATTTGCTTTTCGCGGTTTAAACTGAATTTTTTTTGTGCTAACCGCGCACGCCTGTTTGAGCTATGGCTGAAAATGGGTGATGGGGCCTGAGAAGGCGGCGTATCGTGGCGGGTTCTGAAGCCTGCCAGAACCTCCCGAAGGAGCGAT
>NZ_JAZHLJ010000113.1:0-8374 GCF_036549495.1 Aurantimonas sp. C2-5-R2 | reverse complement strand
ACAACGCCTGGTCCCAGCTCGGGATCGGCGCCTCCCGGCCACCCAGGTCCCGAACGCGGGGGCGCTCGACCTCGACCTTCCCACCGTGGAACCCGATCCGCCCGCGAGTGCGGCCCCAGCGATGCGCTTCGCGCTTTTCGACCCGACCGTGGCGCGGGCCGCAGGCGGCTTCTACGTCGGCCTCCATCATGGTCCCCAGCGCTTCCATCCCGGCAGCAAGGCATAGCNCGACCGTGGCGCGGGCCGCAGGCGGCTTCTACGTCGGCCTCCATCATGGTCCCCAGCGCTTCCATCCCGGCAGCAAGGCATAGCCGCTCGAAACTCTGCTGAACATCGGCAAACGCTTCGGCCACAGGCCCGCTGCCCGGCGCCGTCGTCGATGTGGTATCTTTCTTCATGGCGTTGCTCTCCAAAGTGGATTCGACACCCCGAGCCTACCGGCTCAAGGCGGGCAACGCCGCCCCTTCAGAAGTTCAACAGTGAACGGGACATCCCCTCATCGCCGCCGTCAGACGCGGGCACCAAGTGTTAGATTCGATCCACTCTCATGTTCGCCGTTTCAAGTATCAGGCACGAAAAATCCATTGCTCGCCATCGAGCGGGGCAGACTGGCCGCGGCTGAGCAGGGCAGGAGGCACGATCATGAAACGACGGTTGATCATGCTCTGATGCGCGGGTTGGTTACCGCCGGACCGGTGATGCGTCGCGGAGCTTGCTCTGTCTAGAAGGCCAGCGTCGGATGATATCCGGCTGGTAGTGGAAACGAGCGTTCTCCTGGCCGTGACCGTGCCTCCAGCCTTACCCAGCTTTGGGTGTGTCGTCGTCGCTAATGACCTCCTTGGCATGACGTCCATTGATTTCAGCGGCTCAGGCGCCGGTGATCTGCGCCTGGTTGGCGATTGCCCAGACGAAGCCCGCCAGCTCGCGCGCGATGGCGGTCGTGACCACGGTCGGCGGCTTGCCCGCCCGGGCCAGCCTGCGATAGCGCCGGCACAAGCGCTCCTGCGCCTTCCATGCGGTGTCGCGGATCGGCTTGGCCAAGCCTTCCTGGCGCAGCAACTGCTCCCGGCTGATGCGGGCCGGGAAGCGATAGCTCCAGGCGGCCTCGATCAGCATGCGCCGCGCCGCGCCATTGCCGGCCTTGGTGATGCCGCCCTGGCGGCGCGTGCTGCCGCTCGAGTGTTCGGAGGGAACCAGGCCGAGATAGGCCATGAGCTGGCGTGGATTGGCGAAGCGGGTGATGTCGCCGAGCTCCGCAACCAATGTTGCGGCCGCGACCAGAGCCATGCCGCGCAACGCCTGCAGCGCGCGCACCACCGGAGCGAGCGACCAATCCGGCAGCACAGCCTCGATATGGGCCACCAGCCGATCGCGCCGCGCCGTCGCCGCCTCGACCGCTGCGATACAGTCTTCCAGCACGATGTGGTGCACCGCCTCCTCGAACCGCAGTCCGGCCAGCCAGCGACGGTGCATCAGCGTCCAGGCCGGTCGATGGTAGTGGCGACCTTGCCGCAGCAGGAAGCCAGTGAGTTGCTGGCGCGCCTGACGCAGGCTGCGAACCGCCGCCAGGCGGGCCCGCACCAGATCCCGGATCGCCTCATGGGCCGCATCCGGAACCCACACCGGGGTCAGTTCACCGGCCCGATGCAGCTTGGCAAGATTGATCGCATCCCGCCGGTCGGTCTTGATCCGATCTCCCGGCTTGCGCGGGATCAGCGATGGCGCCACCACAACACAGCCGTGCCCCGCCTCGCTCAGCTGCCGCTGGATGCCATAGCCGCATGGCCCGGCCTCGTAACAGAACCGCAGTTCACCCCCGCTGCGCGACAGCTTTGCGGCCAGAGTCTTCAAGGCCGTCGGCGTGTTCGCGATGCGGCCATGCTCGCGCACCTCGCTCCGCCGCTCACCGTCGGCAAGGGCGACCGCGATCGTATCCTTGTGCACATCAAGCCCGATATAGATGATAACCTTGTCATGACCCGTCTCCTATGCATGAGGCTCGGCGTCGGAGCATCCGACGCAACCCTCGACATCCTGCATACTGCGAGACGGGTCGCCCCTATCTCAGGCGAACATGTGGTCTAGTTTCGTGAAGCGCTGACGAACCTTGTTTGTCACCTGCGGCAACTAATTGCTTTCCAGTACCACGATCCACTGGTTGACTGGTCCGGACCACAACGCCTCGCCAAGAGGTCTCTCGGGAGGGAAAAGCATGAAACGCCGTCTGATTTCTGCGCTGTTGGCAACCGTGTTCGCCGTCGGTGTCATGCCAGTAACTTCGAATTCTTCGCAAGCCGAGGAAGAGGTGAACGTCGCCGCCGGCATAGCCCTGACGTGGGCACCCCTTTACGTCGCAGATCAGCAGGGACTGTTCGAGAAATACGGGGTCGATGCGAAGGTTCTTCTCTTTCCGAGCGGACGCACGGCACAGGAGGCAATAGTCGGCGGCGGTGTCGCTTGGGGTACCGTCGCTGAGACTCCGGTTGTATTTGCTTCCATGAACAATTTGCCCGTCCGGATCATCGGCGTCATGTCGACCTATGAAATATTCGACCTAGTTGCGACCGAGGAAATGCAAAAGCTCGAAGATCTAAAAGGCAAGCGCGTCGGCTATGCACAGGGGACGAATGCTCAAGTCTACCTGTCGCGTGCTCTCAAAAAGGCTGGACTGACATTCGATGACATCACTGGAATAAACCTCAGCCCAACGGATATGGTGACCAGTCTCGCTAATGCGCAAATCGATGCTTTTATATGGACAGAGCCGCACATCTCACAAGCACTCGGTATTGGGGATGGGAGTTTCCATACAATACGCACTCCAGGACTGTATGTAACTTATTCCGGCATTGTCGCGCTGCAAAGCACGATTGATAATAATCCGGAGATGCTTGTCAATTCCCTTTGCGCGATGAAAGAAGCGACAGAATATATGAAAAATAACAAGGATGCATCGATCACATACTTGTCAGAGCGCATCAAGATGGACCACGCGATCGTAGCTAAAGAATGGGACCGGGTGCCATTCGAGATTACCCTCGATAAAGAAAACATCGTCAAAGATATGCAGCAGCAAGCTCAGTGGGCTATCGAAAGTGGTCTTCTGGCAGCAGGAGTTAAGTTGCCCGATTTTGATCAAGTTGTCGTGGATACGATATTCGACGAAGCGAAAAACTGTTTGGACCAGTAAAGAAGTGGCGCTTGAATTCATCAAGTCCGAGCAGGTCAGCCGTGACTTCCAGACGGTGGGCGGAGTTATCCAGGCTCTCGCCACCGTTAACCTGACGATCCGGGAAAACGAATTTCTGTGCCTTCTTGGGCCGAGCGGCTGCGGCAAGACAACCTTGCTCAATCTCATCGCTGGCTTCATCCCTCCCACGAGCGGGAAGATCAGCATAGAAGGTACGCCCATCACCAAACCAGGCCCGGATAGAGGGGTAGTCTTCCAAGACTACTCCCTATTCGGTTGGCTCACAGTTCGCGGCAACGTGGAATTTGGGCCGCGCATGGCCGGAACATCCGTAAAGGAGCGCCGTGAACTGGCGGATTACTACTTGTCTTTGGTCGGTCTGACAAAATTCGCGGAAAAATATCCTTTCGAGCTTTCGGGCGGAATGAAACAGCGAGTCGCCATTGCTCGTTCGCTTGTCACGAAACCGCACGTCCTTCTGATGGACGAACCATTCGCGGCTCTCGATGCCATGACGAGGAGCAGCCTTCAGTCGGAAGTACTCGACATCCAGCGCGCCGAGAAGAAGACCGTTGTGTTCGTCACCCACAATATCGGTGAAGCCATATTCCTCGCGGACCGCATCGTTGTGATGTCGCCGCATCCAGGCCGAATTCAAGAGGTTATCGATGTCGACTTCCCCCGCCCCCGGACTCGTACAACGTCAAGCTTCAACGAACTCTACGAGCGCCTCGAAAATACCATCGGCGTCCACACCGTCGAGTAAGCTCGGGCTGGCGACGATGAATCGAGTTCTCTCCTCGAGCGGTCCTGCGGCACTGGGTGCGGCAGGGGCGGCTATCTTCTTTCTGGCTTGGGAGGGTATCGCGCGATTGGAGTTGGTCAATCCGGCGTTCCTGCCCGCGCCATCGGCAGTTGCAATAGCCGCTTACCGGCTCATAGTAAGCGGGGAGCTGCTAGTCCATCTCACCGCCAGTATCTGGCGCGCTGTCTTGGGTTTCTTCTTTGGCTCCGTCACGGGAATCACTGTCGGGATCGCGACCGCGCGGCTGCCGATTTTCAGGCATATGAGCGATCCGCTCTTGCAGATGTTCAGGGCAATTCCATCGATCGCCTTCGTTCCGCTGGCAATCTTTTGGTTTGGTATCGGCGAAGTCTCAAAAATTTTTCTCATCGCGTGGGGCGTGTTCTTCCCTGTCTGGGTGAACACTTTCCTGGGTGTTAGAGACGTCAATCCGCTCCTAATGCGGGCGGCCGCGACATTGGGGGCCGGCGGCTTCCGTATGCTTTGGAATGTCATCCTTCCGAGCGCGTTGCCGCTTATTTTAGCAGGCTTGAGAATTAGTCTTGCTGTCGCTCTCGTTTTGCTTGTTGCTGCCGAATTGGCTGGCGCTACGGCTGGGGTTGGCTACTTCATCCAGTTGTCGGCGCAGGTGTTTCGGGTCGATCAGATGTTCGTGGGACTGCTGACGCTGGGCGTACTCGGCTTCTGCGCCGATTTGCTGTTCGTCAACGTCGTCAAGTTCCTTTTCCCATGGTACGGCGCAGAAGGCCGGGCGGCGAGGCGGTAATGGAGGCGTTTAGCGAGACTGACTGGGCTTCCGCTGCCGAGCTTGCGCGACTTATACGAAACCGTGAAGTCTCCCCCGTCGAAATAGTAAGCCGTTCACTTGAACGTCTTGAAGCCGTGGAACCAGATATCAATGCCTTTGTAACCACGACACCGGAACTTGCCTTGGCCGCCGCGCGCAAGGCCGAGGCATCGGTAATGCGGGGAGACGCCCTTCATCCGCTCACCGGAATTCCAATCTCGATCAAAGATAACATCGCCGTTGAAGGTGTGCGACTGACATTCGGGTCGCGGACTACACGGCATGCCTGCGCTGCTTTCAACGCGCCTGTGGTGGAGAGACTCATCGCGGCGGGAGCTTGTATCGTCGGCAAGACAACGATGACTGAGTTCGGAAGCAAGGCATCGAGCGATAGCCCGCTGACGGGTATCACGCGTAATCCTTGGAATCTTGCGAAGTCCGCAGGTGGTTCGAGCAGCGGGTCTGCGGCGAGCGTGGCCGCTGGGGTCACGCCGCTGTCGATAGGAACAGACGGTGCCGGATCTCTGCGCATACCCGCATCTTTTTGCGGAGTCGTCGGATTCAAGCCGCAATTCGGTCGAGTGCCGGTGTATCCGCAGGCAACCGCTCCATCCCTCTTGCACATCGGACCAGTCGCAAGAAACGTCAGCGATGCAGCGATGCTCCTTTCCGCCATCTCCGGTTACGACGCGCGGGATCACGCTAGCATCGCATCTCAGCCCCAAGACTTCACAGAACGCGGCATTAAAGGAATATCAGGTTGGCGGATCGCTTGGTCACCTACTCTCGGTTTTGGGAAGCCGGACGAGACGGTGCTTGGAATTGTTCGGGCGGCGGTGCGCGTTTTCGAACAGGCAGGATGCGTCGTCGAAGAAGTGGACCACATCATCGGAGATCCGCATGCAGCTCTCGCTGCGGAATTTTTCGCTAACGCCGCTTTCCGTCTGAAGGATGCTCTTCTGTGCGAGCGTGAACTATTCGATCCGGAGGTGGCTGCGTGCCTGGAGCATTCATCGCGCTTGACCATCAACGAGTTTTTCCATGCGCAGTCCGTGCGAAATCAGCTTCGAGAGCGGTTTCGTGAATTGTTTGGGCGATACCAGCTTCTTCTGACACCGACCGTTCCCGTTGCCGCCTTCGATGCGGAACTCAGCAGTCCTCCGGGCTGGACGGGTCCATCGGCCCTTTCTTGGCCAACCTACACCCTTGTCCACAATCTGACGGGGCTGCCGGCACTATCGATGCCTTGTGGCAGAACGCCGGAGGGATTGCCGGTCGGCTTTCAGGTTGTCGGCCGCCCAAACGCCGAAGCTGACGTTCTCGATGCTGCTGCCGTCTTTGAAGCGATCGGAACGTGGACAGGGCCACGTCCAAGCTGATCGCGCTCCCTCTTTCCGCTCAGGCTCGTCATGATTAGTTTTTCCGATTTCGGAGCATGGTCTCCGTTGCAGTTGACCTATCTCGCCGCGTCAGTCGCGATTTCAGGATTTGTACGGGGATATAGCGGCTTTGGCGTCTCCCTCGCAGCCGTCCCCATGCTGACCGTGATTCTTGATCCTCTCGAAGTTATCCCAGTTGCGTTGCTATTCGAGATCGCTCTAACCCTCGGATTCCTTCACGGTTCCATCGCACTGGTCCAGTGGAGGACCGTGACGCGACTATTCGTCGGGGCAGTCTTCGGCACGCCGATCGGCATCTATGCCCTGTCCGCGATTCCGGCTGAACACATGCGGCTAGGCCTGAGCCTCATCCTACTGACCTCCGTTATTCTGATTTGGCGGAAATCTCAGGGCATTTCATGGCATCTCACCACACCCGCCACGATATCGGTGGGAATGCTATCTGGGTTGCTCAGTGGCGGCACCGCGATGAGCGGCCCCCCGATTGTGATGTATTTCCTTGCATCGCCGCTGAGTCCGGCGGCGAGTCGCGCTTCCATGATGATGTTCTTTCTGTTCAGTGCTTCAATCGCGATGGCATTGGGCTTAAGTGCAGGGCTTTACCCGCGCCGGGCATTCGTCCTGGCCATCGCGGCGGTTCCGCTATTGCTCATCGGAGCAGCCTTGGGCGCCTTCTTTTTCCAGCGCTCGAAACCGCTCGCCTATAGACAAGTGGCGCTTTTGATGCTCGCGGCAATTGGAGTGTTCGCACTGGCGAACGCGGTCATCAGCTACACTGGTTAAACGGAGTCATTCGGGCGATATCAACGGAAGCTACGACAGTCTGAACCCAAGCCCTACTCGGAAAAAGCAGTCTGCCGCAGCCGCGCCTTGTCCAGAATGACTATCCGATGTTTTTCGAAGGTGACGATGCCTGCCTTCTCGAAACGCTTTAGCGAAACAGTTACCCATTGACGGGTCGCACCGATCATATTTGCTAATTCCTCATGAGAGAATTGCCGACCGAATATTGCGGGCGCGTCGTGCAGAACTCCCTCGCGTTCGGCCAGCGTAAGTAGGAGATGCGCCAAGCGTCCAACGGCGGATCGCGTGCCGAGTATTTGCAACAAGGCCGAGTAGCATTTTCCCTTATAGACCAACCCATCGACCAATCCTATGGTGAGTTTAGGCAGATCGATCATCAACCTTCTTATGTCCCGCGCGGCAAGAAACGCGATCTCGCATTCCTCCAGCGCCGTTGCTGACCACACGTGCAAACCGCCGCCGAAAATCTCTGGTCCCCCTACGAAGTGACCGGCGGTCCAGTGGGCCAAGGTTATTTCCCGGCCGGTAGACGACGCATAGTAGGTACGCGCACTGCCAGACCGGATCAGGAAAATCCCTTCATGTGGTTCTCCCTGCACGAATATGTGTTCTCCGGGCTTCCGCAATTGGCGCGTAGCGCAGCTCAGCACTTGCTGACACTCCGTGTCCGTAAGGTAACTTAGAATGTTGTGGTTGTCTTTGATCTCCAAGAGCGCTTCGGTCATGTAAATCGTGCGACCAGTCGCTGGTTGCGGCGATTGCGGATGCGGACGTTGGACAGCCATCTTTGTCACTAAACTTACTTTGCCGATCATAAACTGACACATTCACGTGTTCACGGTTTTAGCTGCCCAACAACACCATGTCATCCGAGAAGCTGAGGCCTACCGTTGGTATCGGGAGCTATGGCCGATTTTGGGTGACGCGGCTTGATCAAGCGGCGCGGTTGTCGGCGCTCTGCGTGGCAACGCCGTCGGTGAAGGGGATGTCCCGAAGTTTGTTGAACTTCGTTGAGCGGCGATGCCGGGTTGAACGTTACGCGGCCCTCGATGCAGGGGCAACGAACTTTTCGGCATTTCGGCGCTGATGGGCAAGGAGGGCGGCCCGCAGAATCGGCAGCTGCTTGTGAGCCTTGAGCTTGCGGAAGCCCTTGGCGGCCTCGATCATGCCGGCGGCGACCCATCTCAGAGCCATTTGTCCGTTCCGCCACCGCTTCACGTTGTGCGTGACGCGCCGGATCGTACCCATCATGTTCTCGGCGATGTTGGTGCAAGCCAGCGAGCGGCGAAGCTCCGTGGGCAGCTTCAAACGAACGACGGTGAGGATTTCGTCGAGACCCTCCAGGATGCTCGCGGCGACGCCCGGCCGGTCCTGTTCGAGCCGGCGTG
>NZ_JAZHLJ010000112.1:0-8549 GCF_036549495.1 Aurantimonas sp. C2-5-R2 | reverse complement strand
AGGACATCGGCGGCTCCTTTCGCAAAGGCCGACATCCGAATCCATTTCAGCTCAAAGCGATACGCCAAATCCCAAATGCGATTCCCCTGGGAAGGCCTCGACGGGAGATCTGTATGCGAGGCATTTGCGCGGGGTGAGATTGATGGTCATGGCGATCTCCTGGATGTCCTGCTCGCTGATCGCGTCGAGGTCGGTCCCGCGCGGGAGCCATCGTCGGATCCGCCCGTTGGCGTTCTCGACCCCGCCCTTCTGCCAGCTGGCGTAGGCGTCGCAGAAATATGTGGTGGCCGAGAGCATCCCGCGCAGCAGCATGTGGCGGGCGAAACAGGTGTCGTTGTCGAAGGTGACCGAGCCGCGCATCCTGGGGTCGAGGCGCCGGAAGGCGGCCGTCATCGCGGCGATCGTCTCGGCGGCGGTCTTGCCCGCCAAGCGCGACATCAGCGTGATCCGGGTCTTGCGCTCGTGCAGCACCAGGACCGGACGCGAGCGCTTGCAGATCACCAGATCAGCCTCCCAATGGCCTGCCGTCGCGCGCGTGTCAGCGTCGTCAGATCTCTGAGAAATATGGATTTTCTCCGCGATCGTGTCGCGAGAGGCCCGGGCGCGGCGCTTCCTGCGCCGGGCATGGTGGCGGGTCAGGAACCGTCAGAGCCGTTCCGTCTTCTGCGCGGCGCGATAGATCCAGATGTAGATCGTCTCCGTGCAGACAGCCCGCAGGCCGGTCTCGATCCCGAGCCGCAGCCGTCCGGCGATCTGCTCCGGAGCCCAGCCTTCGACCAATCGGTCCGTGACATAGGTCGCGAGCTTCGTGTCCGTCTCCAGAGCCGCGGTCCGCTGGCGGCGCAGCATGTACGCCCCGTCGGCCACGTGCGGCCGGTAGACGCCGCTGTCCAGCGCGTTGCGCCGGACCTCGCGCGAGATGGTCGACGCCGCGCGGCCGAGCGCCTTGGCGATCACCCGAAGCGACAGGCCGTCGGCCCTGAGATCCGCGAGCCGATCACGCTCCTCGGCCGTGAGGTGGCTGTATCCTGACATGGCAACACCGTTCTCCGTTTCGAGACAGACGGATACATCATCCGCCCGCGGTGTTGCGCTTCACGATGGAACTCACCCAGTGCGCCTCAACGGCCGGAAATGCTGGTTGTGGCGAGCGGTTGATCAGGACGGCTACGGGCTCGACGAGATCGTCCAGACGCGCCGCAACACCAAGGCCGCCAAGCGTTTGCTGGCACGACTTCTGAAGAAGCAGGGTCTGCCGCCAAAGCGCATGATCACCGACAAGCTGCGCTCCTATGGTGCGGCCAAACGCCAGGTCATGCCCGCCGTCGAACACCGCTCACACAAAGGCTTGAACAACCGGGCGGAGAACTCTCACCTGCCATTTCGAAAGCGCGAGCGAACGCGGAAGGGTTTCCGGTCGGTCGGCTCATTGCAATATTTCGTGTCGATCTTCTCCGCCGTCCGAAACCTCTTCGTCCCATCCCAGACCAACCGCTCCGCTGCACAAATCCGAAATCACCGACGTCAGGCCATGCCCGAGTGGGAAACCGTAAGTGCACGGCTCGCCTGAACAAGCGCGGCGCCAACTTCACGCGGCTATATTTCAAACAACGTGACAGCGCCGGTTCAAGCCATAACAGGCTTTAGACATCGGGAAATGTGCTCAGGCGCGCGCGAGCTCTTGCAAGTGCGGATAGAGGTCGGGCTTCTCCTCAAGGCCGAAGCCGAGCGCATTTGTCGGTGCGACCGTGCCGCCCTCGACGCGGCAGCCGGGACTATAGCCACCAAACGGTGCGAAGACGCCGGGATAGCTTTCCGAGCCACCCAACCCCAAGCCAACGACGATGTGCAGAGCGAGCATGTGGCCGCCATGCGGATGCAGGTCACGCCGGGAAAAGCCGTTCTCCTCCATGGTGGCGACCATACGGCAAAACTCGCCAAGCCCGTAAGACAGGCCGGGATCCATCTGGAACAGGTCGTGCCCTGGACGCAGGCCGCCAAAGAGGACGAGATTGCGCACGTCGCGTTCGGAAAAGAGGTTCTCGCCGGTGGCGAGCCGGTGGCGAGCCGGTGCGGATAATTCTCGGCAAGCCTTGCCATCAGCGCGTAATCCGCCGGATCGCCCGGTTCCTCGTACCAGCGCAGGCCGAAATCGCGCATCGCGAAACCGTAGGCGAGCGCCGTCTCCAGGTCGAAACGGCCATTGGCGTCCACGGCAAGATGGGCGGGGTCGCCGACAACGGCGACCGCCGCCTCGATCCGCGCCATGTCTTCGGCAACATCGGCCCCGCCGATCTTCATCTTGAATTGGGTGTATCCGAGGTCGCGGTAGCGGCGCATCTCATCCTTCAGTCGGCCATGGCTATCCGTCGGGTAATAGTAGCCTCCTGCCGCATAGACCGGCATCGCCGTTCGCGGCGTGATTCCGAAATGTTCCGCAATGAGCCGCCACGCCGGAATTCCAAGAAGCTTCGCATTAAGATCCCAGATCGCCAGTTCGAGTGCTGCCGCGGCATGGGCGCGGTCCCCGTGCCCGCCGGGCTTTTCGTTGCGCATGACGACGCGCAACACCTTATCGGCGTCGAATAGCTTTCCCTCGCCATCGAGAATGTCCTGTGGCGCGGCGGCCATCAGACGCGGGATGAGACGCTCCCGCAGAAGCCCGCTCTGGCCGAAGCGGCCGATCGAGTCGAAAGCAAAGCCGATGACCGGCTTTCCCTCGCGCATCACATCACTGACCACGGCGACGAGCGAGACCGTGTGCTCGGCGAAGTTCACCACCGCGTTGGTGATGTTTGCCTGGAGCGGAATCGCTCGTTCACGGACGTCGATGATGCGCATGGAGGGGTATCCCTTGAGTTGCTTGAGGATCTTCGGAGATCACGCAGCCGCGACAACCCGGGAGGTGAGATGCGGACATGAGACTATGCGGGTCATCCGGGCTCACATCTATCCAATTGCATCCGGTATGCGAATCGATCAGCCGGATGCAGACTTACGGTGATCATGAAAATCCATCCCGCGGCATCTCTGTAATGCCGAAGTATTCTGAGCGCTGGTGAGCCGACCAGCACGTAGAGCTGCTCGGCGAGAGCATCATGGATAATCGCACCCTGCAGTTCCTGTTTGATGTTCTTGACGTGAACGCCACAGTTTCTGGATAGGAGATCGCATAGGGCGCTCGTCTCGTCCGCAAGATGATCACGGACTTCGGACAGGCCTTCATCGATATAGGCAAAGCTTGCGCATATCGGCTTTCGCGGTCGTGCGGAATCCACACGTATGCTGGCAATCCGAAGCCAACGCGATCCGGGCGTCGCGCCGATACTCGCCGCCACGGATTTGTCGGCCACCAAATTTTCGACCGAACGGACGATGCGCCGTGTATCGCGCGCGTAGTGGATAAGTTCCTCCATCGAAAGAACAGACTGACCGAAACCAGCGGGCGGGCGAGGCTCCAGGACGAGCGTCCCCGCCCCGCGCCGCCGCTCGACCAGCCCATTGCCTTCCAGCAGACTGAGGGCCGCGCGGACAGTCGCCCGGGAAACGCTATGCATTGCCGCAAGCTCGTGCTCGCCCGGCAGCTTACTACCGGGCTGGTGAATGCCGCTCGTGATCGCCGCATGGAGATCGCGGGCCAGATTTGCATAAAGAGGTTCCGTCATCTCCGCCTCCTTTGCCGCGGTGTTGTGAGTGCGTCCATGACCGCGGATGCCCGACCGCTGGACACTCAAAATCCTATGAATTTGCATTTGTACGAACAACATGTAAGTTCGTACATGTGCTTCGAAAAAGCAATGAGCCTATCCGCGCAGCGGCGTCCGGCAAAGCTAACGATGTCCCGAACATGGCAGGAAATGAGTGACATTCGGACACCGAAGCTCTCGATCGGGACATCCGCAATGATGAAGGTGGGAACATGACCGTTTCGATTGCGAGACCCGAAGCCACTCGGCTCCTGGCCGAATATGCCGCTCGCCTTGCTTACGAGCAGTTGCCCTCGACGGTGATCGAAGCGGCGAAAACGGCCCTTATCGACTGGATTGCGGTCGCTGCCGTCGGCAGCCGCACCCGACAGGGCATCGCAGCCGCGGCGGTGGCAAGGGCCGAAAGGGCCAATCCGGAATCGACCCTCTTCAATGACGGGACTGCGACCTCAGCGACCTGGGCGGCCTTTGCCAACGGCACCGCTTCACACACGATCGAGCTGGATGACATCCATTTGCCGTCCATCGTGCATGGCGGCGTCGCGATGATCGGCGCAGCCGTCGCCGTTGCGCAGAAACTGAACGCAGATGGCAAGCAGCTCATTGGGGCCTTGGTCGTGGGCTTTGATGTCCAATATCGGATCGGCGAGGCGATCGCCGCATCGCATTATGGGAAATTCCATTCCACAGGGACAGTGGGAACATTCGGCGCAGCCGCAGCATGCGCCAAGCTGATGAATCTCGATGTCCTGCAGACGCAATGGGCTCTCGGAAATGCCGGCAGTCAGGCCGCTGGTCTCTGGCAGTATCTCAAGATCGGGGATGACACCAAGGTCCTCCACCCCGGCAAGTCTTGCATGAACGGCGTCATCGCCGCGAATCTCGCGGCCCAGGGCTTCACCGGATCGGTCGACATCATCGAGGGCGAGCGCGGTTTCATCGCCACCATGTCCGATCAGGTCGACTGGGACCGTATCACCGACCGGCTTGGGAGCTATTTCAAGGTGGTCGAGAACGGCTACAAGATCCATGCCTGCTGCCGCCACGGACATGTGACGATCGATCAGACGCTGCGTATCGTGGAGGCTGGCGATCTCACAGCAAAAGACATCGAACGAGTCACTGTCAAGCTGCCAACCAACTCGTCCATAACGATCGACGACCCGAATCCGCCGAGCGCCTATAAGGCGAAGTTCAGCGTCCAATTCATGGTAGCAAATGCCATCATCTATCGTCGGGTCGGACTTGAGGCTTTTACCGCGAAGCGACTTTCCGATCGGTCGGTTCGCGAATTGATGAGCCGAGTCGAAGTTGTTGAAGAACCAGCCTTCAATGAAGGCTTCCCCGACAAGTGGACAGCTGAGGTGACGATCGAAACTGCCGATGGCCGTTGTCTGGTCGGATCGAGCGACATGCCGCTTGGTGAATGGGTAAATCCTGTTCCAGCTTCGCGTGTCGAGGAGAAAGCTAGGGACCTGCTTTCTCTTGTGATGGACGAAAGTTCCATCGACACGCTGGTGGCACGCCTTGCCGACCTTCAAACAGTAGATAACGTCAGCGCGATGCTTCCTGAAATCGGCGGATCGGCGCCGAAGCTTCGCGCCGTCGTCTGATCTGGGAACGCGAGCGGTGAAACAGACCATTACCGAAAAGATTATTGCCCGTCATGCCGGGCGCGATGTCGTTCGGCCCGGCGAATATGTGGATGTCGCAGTGGACCAGACATGGTCGGACGATCTCGGCTCGCCGATAACGCTCGGCCTCCTCGAAAAGCATGGGATTGAAAAGGTTTTCGATCGTGACCGGGTGTTCGTGACCGCCATGGTCAATGCTCCGGCTCACAGCATTGAAACGGCGGAAATCCTCAAACTTATTCGCCAACTCACCAAGCGCTACGGCATCAGACTATACGAGATGGGCAGCGCAGCAATCCACAATGCGCTCGCCATCGAACTTGGTCAGACGCTGCCCGGTGATCTGATCGTTGGAGGCAACTCGCATGCCTGCATGGCGGGAGGCATCGGCTGCTATTCGACAGGCATGGGCAGCACGGACATCGCTGCGATTCTCGCGACGGGAAAGACTTGGCTCGAAGTGCCGCGAACCATCCGCTATCGCTATGTGGGAAGACTTCGCTCTTGGGTCACCGGCAAGGATCTGATCCTTCATACAATCGGCAAGATCGGTGTGGCGGGCGCTGACAACGCCGCCATGGAGTTCTGCGGCGAGCCAATCGACGCATTGGAGGTCGAAGAGCGGCTGTCGATGACCAATATGGCGATCGAAGCGGGCGGGCAAAACGCTATCGTCGCGCCTGACGCCAAGACGTTCGCCTATGTCGACAGGATTGCCAAGCGCCCCTACGAAGCTGTCCATGGTGATGCAGATGCAGCGATCTCCGAAGAGATCGTCATCCACATCGATGAACTGGAGCCCGTCGTCGCAGCGCCATTCTTGCCCAGCAACACGACATCCTGGCGCGATGTAAAAGGTTTGCATCTGGATCAAGTCTACATCGGATCCTGCACCAACGGGTGGATGCACGATCTGAGAGCGGCTGCCGAGATTTTTAAGGGCCGCAAGGTCGCTGACGATCTCCGTGTCATCGTCATTCCGTCTACTGCCCAAATTCACAGACAAGCGGTCGAAGAGGGTCTGGCGCAGATTTTCCTAGCGGCGGGCGCAGCCTTTTCCATGCCGACCTGCGGGCCCTGCATTGGAGCGCAGGCCGGCGTTCTGGCGGAAGGAGAACGCTGTCTTGCGACATCGAACAGAAACTTTCCCGGGCGCCAAGGATCGCTGAAGAGCGAAACGTATCTCTGCAACCCAGTCATCGCGGCCGCCAGCGCAGTCAAGGGTTGCATCGCCAGCCCGGATGATCTCTGAGAGGGCCGGATCGTGTGGCATCAAGGCAGAACATGGTTCTTCAAAGACGACGTCGACACCGATCAGATCATGCCGACCCGCTATTTGGCCCTTCGTACGGCCGAAGACCTCGGAAAGCACGCCTTGTCCGGCATCGACCCGGATTGGCCGGGGCGCATCTCCCAAGGCGACATCGTCGTCGGTGGCTGGAACTTCGGCTGCGGAAGTTCGCGCGAACATGCGCCGCTTGGGCTGAAAGGCCTTGGGCTGTCTTGCGTCGTTGCCAAATCCTTTTCGCGTATCTTTTACCGCAACGCCGTAAACATCGGCCTGCCACTGATCGTCGTGAAGGAGGATGTGGCGGACAGAACCCAAGGCAGAGACGGTTGGGTGGATATCGAGAACGGTTTGCTGTCCTTCAGCGGGGGCAAGGCGAGCTTGAAAGGGCAGCCACCCGCGCCGATCGTCCTCAGCATTCTCCGGCACGGCGGCTTGATGGCATACGTGGCGGCAAAGACTGTTGCGGCGCCAGCGTCGTAGCGAAGCGTGAATAGTTGCAGCCGCAACATTTCGCTGCAAGATATGCAGCGAAACGGAGCACAAGGCAGCGATCGCAAGGCGCGGCAGGCGCGGCCATCAGAACCTGATTCATGCGTCTGATACCAACGGGCGCTGATCAGTACTCATGGGCCCAGTCGCGCAGTCCGATGGAGATGATCTTCCAGGGCTGATCGATGAGCTTGTTCCAAGCGTCTCAGCAGTGGGCGACGATGTCGTCATAATCGCCGAAGATGCGGTTCGACAGCCAGTTGTCGCGCATGAACTGCCAGACGTTCTCCACCGGGTTCAACTCGGGGGCTCGCGGCGGCAGGAACAAGAGGGTGATGTTGTCCGGCACCTTCAGCTTCGGCGTCGAGTGCCAGCCGGCCCGATCGAGGATCAGGACCGCGTGCGCACCGGCATCGACGGCCCTGGAGATTTCCTGAAGGTGCTGGTTCATTGATTCGGTATCGCAATAGGGCAGGACGAGACCGGCGCCCTTGCCCTTCTTCGGGCAGATGGCGCCGAAGATGTAGGCCCACATGGTGCGCTGATCATACGGGGCCGAGGGCCGCGTGCCGCGACGAGCCCGGCGGCGGGTGACCTTGTTCTTTTGGCCTATGCGAGCCTCGTCTTGTGGGATGGTTCGCCTCCTCCTCGGCGGATATTTTCGCCGTCTCAACAAGGAGGCATGACATGACATTCAAGCAAATCGGCATCGATATCGGCAAAAACAGCTTCCACGTCGTCGGCCTTGGCACCGATGGCGACATCGTGCTGCGAAAGCAATTTACCCGTTCGCGGCTGCTGGCGTTTTTCGGTGATCGGCGCCGCGAGTGCCTGCGCGTTGCATTCGAGGCGTGTTCAGGCGCGCATTGGCTTGCCCACCAACTGATCGCGATGGGACATGACGTCAAGCTGCTGACCCCGGAGAGCGTGCGGCCCTTCGCAAAAGCGCAGAAGAATGATTGGAACGATGCGCTGGCAATTGCCGAANGGCAATATGATATCTTTCTTCATGGCGTTGCTCTCCTCAGTGGAATCGGCACCCCGAGCCTAACGGCTCGAGGCGGGCAACGCCGCCCACTTCAGAGTTTCAACAGAGATCGGGACATTCCCACGAAGCCACTGACGCGGCATTTGGGGGCCGATTTGCCGCTGAATCTTGTCAACGTCGGAGCAAAACCGGGCCAGTGGGGCGGAGTAAAAGCAGGCCACTGGCGTGAGGGGCACGACACAGGAGAGGGCCCGATCGGGCCCTTTCCTGTGTCGTGGAGGATGTCCTGAGGATCAGGGGTCGGTGATTTCGCCGGTCTCGGGATCGAAGGCGTCGGCAGTGGCCTGGTTTTGCTCCGCCGTGGCGGCGGCCCTGCGCGATCCGGCGGATTGTTTGAGGCGATAGCTGTCGCCGTTCATCGTCAGGATGTGGACGTGGTG
>NZ_JAZHLJ010000111.1:0-8588 GCF_036549495.1 Aurantimonas sp. C2-5-R2 | reverse complement strand
GAAATCTCAAGCATGCTTTCTCCACCGCATAATCTGCGGTGTTAGAAAGAGTCGCCAAGCCTCGTGACCACACAACCTGCGCAAGAGCCAATTTTCCCGAGCCACCTCTGTAACGTCGGTTCACAGACCGGGCCGTTCAATGGTCGAAAAAAATGAGCGAAATAGCAGCTGGTAATGTGCATCACAATAAGAAAATGACGGATCGCACGCCAACTATCCCGCGACGCCGGAGATCGATTTCAAAATCGAAGCGCCAAGCGTGTATTTTGGGTCGACCATATTGCCCAAGCGTACGCGGCCGCATTGGGTGAGCAGCATGTAGGCGTCGATCTCGTCGAAGCCGAAATCCGCCCCAAGCCAGCGGATCAACTCGCGATAGGCGCCGCGTACGGCGTCTTCCATGGGCCTGGCGGAGCCGATCGTCATGTAGAAGCGATCGTTTTCGAGGCGGGGCGCCCTGATCGTCCAACCCTTGATGAGGTCGATCCGCACGGTCGTCACCGTCGGATGCTCAATCGCGACGCCGCAGAGTTCGCCATCGCCTTGGGCGGCATGGCAGTCGCCGAGATACAGATAGGCACCAGCCGTGTTGACCGGAAGGTAGACGATCGCCCCAGGCGCGACGTCCGGCAGGTCCATGTTGCCGCCATAGTAGTCGGGAACGAGCGAGGAAATCGCCTCGATCTCGGGTGCGGTGCCGATGGTTCCGATAAACGGCTCATAGGGAAGCGTGATCCGCTCGTTCCATTTGGTGCCGGTTTCAGCATCGATCTCGAGCTTGCGCACGTGCTCCGGCAGGGGGCTGGTCAAGAGGGCCGTCTCGGCGGTCGGCACCAGACCGCCGAATTCCGGCATGATCACGGTCGTGCCGCGAGGCTGGGGCCCGCGCGGAACGATGCTCTCGATATAGACGGCGAGGCAGTCGCCTTTTTCCGCGCCGTTGACGTAGATCGGGCCGTTCTGCGGATTGAGATAGGGAAAGTTGAGGATTTCGCTCGGCTTGTCGGTTTCGTTCTGGATAGCGCCCTCGAAGGCGTCATGGGTCTCAGCCGCAACGACGGCGCCCGGATCGACCGTCAACACAGGGTCGACAAAGGCCCCGTAAACATAATGGTATTTGCCTTGAACCGCCTCGGTGAGCGAATGTGAGGTGCCGGGTTTGCCCTTGGCGATTCCCTTGCGGGCCATGATGGAGTCGTTGAACCAGGTCATAGATCGATCCTCATTTGCATGGTTGTTATTGACTAGACGGCTAGGAATTGGCGGACAGCGTCGCGGTCCTCCAATGTTGCCGTATCGATCTCGGCGGTGATCCGTCCCTTCTCCATGACGTAGCAACGCTGTGCCATGGCACGGATCATATCGAGGTTCTGTTCGACGAAAACGATCGTGATTCCAGTCGCGCGGTTCAACTCGACCATGATGCGCGCGATGTCCTGGACGATATTCGGTTGAATGCCTTCGGACGGTTCGTCGAGCAGGATGAGCGACGGCTTTCCCATCAACACGCGACCGATCGCGAGCTGCTGTTGCTGCCCCCCGGACAGAGTTCCAGCTCGCTGGTCCCGCCGTTCCTTGAGGATCGGGAAATAGCCGTAGATTTCGTCGATCTGTCCCGCCGGTTTTTCGGAGCCGCCGATCGACTGACCGACAAGGAGATTCTCGTAGACACTCATGCGGGGAAAGACATCGCGGCCTTGTGGGACGTAACCGATGCCCAGTCGTGCGCGCCTGTGGCCTGAAAGCCTGTCGATCGCGGAGCCCTCGAACGTGATCGAGCCTTGGTCGGAGGGTCGCAGGCCGATCAGGGTCTTCATCAGCGTCGACTTGCCGACACCGTTGCGCCCGATGACGGCGACTATCTGGCATTCGCGGACGCTGAGATCGACGCCCTGCAGCACCGGCTTGCCGCCGTAGCCCGCCCAGAGGCCGCGCGTTTCCAGGATGATTTCCTTACGCATGGACCTCGCCCAGATAGATCGCGGCGACGCCCTCGTCGGCGATGATGTCGTCGATCGTGCCCTGTGCGAAGATCTTGCCGAAATGCAGCACGGTGACGCTCTGGGCGATCTGGCGGACGAATGCCATGTCGTGCTCTACCGCAAGCACTGTCACGCCGTCACGGTTGAGAGCCTGCACCATCTCGCCGGTCGCAAACGTCTCGTCGGGTGTCATTCCGGCCGTTGGTTCGTCGAGGAGGAGCAGCTTCGGTTTCAGTGCGATCGCCATGCCGATCTCGAGCCATTGCTTCTGACCGTGGCTGAGATCGCCGGCGAGTTGCTTCTCGGTGTCCTTCAGTTTCAGAAATTCGAGCAACCGGTCGATTTCCTCGCCAAGCGAGTGTCCGGCCAGATGGTGCTGGAGCGCAATCTGGAGGTTGTGCCGTACGCTCAGCGCCTTGAAGATTCCCGGTACCTGGAATTTGACGCTGATGCCCTGCCGGATGCGCGCGAAGGACTTGGCGCGGGTGATGTCATGGCCATCATAGAATATCCGCCCGCTGGTCGGCAGAAATTCGCCCAGGATCAAGCGAAAGAAAGTGCTCTTGCCGGCGCCGTTTGGGCCGATAAGGCAGTGAATCTCGCCTGGCTGAAGAACGAAATCGACCCCTCCGGTCACATGCAGTCCGCCGAACCACTTGTTGAGATCTCGGGTCTCCAGGATCGCCATCAGGACATCTCCCTCGCGGTCTTGCGACGCTTCAGTCGTCCGGAGACGAGCGAGCCGAGCGCGATGATGATGCCGGTCGGGGCGAGCAGCACGGTGGCGACGAGAAGCACGCCCATGGCGACCAGCGCATACTGACTGCCGTGGATCGTCAATGCCTGGAAGCCGGACAGGACGAGCAGCGTGCCGAGCAGCGTCGTCGTGAGGTCGCTGCGACCGCCGACAGCCACCCACACGATCGGCAAAGCCGCGGCGGTCATGCCCATTGACGACGGCGTGATGTAGTTGCCCCAGGAAGTATAGAGAATGCCGGACAGGGCGGCGAGCGCGGAGCCTATGACGAAGGCGCCGAGCTGATATTTGCGGATATCGTAGCCGAGCATTTCAGCGCGCAGCGGGTTCTCGCGGATCGCGACCAGCACATTGCCGAAACGGGAGTTCACCAACATGCGAAGGCCGAGATAGACGAGAACGAGAAGGCCGAGGGTCAGGTAGTACAGCGTGACATCGGGAAACAGCGCGATGTCGCCGCCCGGCCAGGGAATCGTCAACGACGGCATTCCGCCCATGCCGTTGAAGCCGTTGAGCCGAGCCGAGCCGATGTGCCATTCGGGACCGGCGGTCTGTGCCATGAATCGTTCCAGGACCAGCGTCACCGACAGCGTGACGATGCCCAGAAAGACGCCGCTGATCCGGCCAAAGAAGAGAAAGTAGCCGAGAACGGCGGCGAGGAGCGACGAAATGGCGACCGCGGCGACAAGCGACACCAAGGTCAGGCCGTAAGCATCGCCGAGATTGATGGTTAGCACGCCATAGGCATATCCGGCCACGCCGAAAAAGGCCGTCTGGCCGAAGGACAGCGCGCCGCCATAGCCCCAAATCAGGCTCAGGCCGAGTGCCATGAAGGTCCAATTGAAGAAATAGACGTTGTTCCCGACGTCGTAACCGTCCGCGAACAACGGATAGATGCAGGCGGCGGCGACAACCAGGATGAACCCGGACCAGAAGCCGCGCCCCTTGCCGAGGGTCTGTGGCCCTTCGAGCAGCTTCAAACTTTTGGCAATGGAGGAAGGGGATGCCAAATCAGGCCCTTTCACGCAGAATCCACCCCGAGAGCCCTCGCGGCAGGATGCGAATTACGATGATGACAGTGACGAGCAGGCCGATCTGACCGGCCAGTTGGCCTTGCCAGGAGATCAATGCCGCCTTGACGAGGCCGAGGATCGCGGCGGCCGGAGCCGTGCCGAGGAAGATATCCGCGCCGCCGACGACCACCGTGACGAATGCCTCGACCACGAAGGCGCTACCCATGGTCGGAACGAGCGTCATGGTCGGGGCGTACAGCCCGCCAGCCAGCCCCGCGAGGGCGGCTCCGAGGCCGAAGGTCAGGCTGTAGATCAGACGCGTATTGACGCCGAGAGCCTCGGCGATGTGCGGAACCTGGATTGTCGCGCGGGCGAGAATGCCGAACTTGGTGCGCGTGAAGATCAGCCAGAGAAGGGCGAGGGTCCCCAGCGCCGCCGCCATCAGCACAAGACGGTAGACGGAATAGGAATAGAGACCGAGCGTGAAACTGCCGAAGGGAGTGCCGGTGCCTTGCATGGTAGAGCCGAGGAGGATCAGCGTGCCTTGCGTGGCAATCATCGACACACCCCAGGTCGCGACGATCGTGTCGAGCGGGCGTTCGTAGAGGTGACGGATGATCAGCCGTTCGAGCGCGATTCCGACGAGGCCGGCGACCGCCATGCCGAGCAGGATGGAGAGTGGCAACGGCAGGCCCATATGCGTCGCGGTCGTTGAGACATAGGCGCCGCACAGGATGAATTCGCCATGGGCGAGGTTGATGACGCCCATCATGCCGAAAATCACGGCCAGCCCGCAGGCGGAAAGGACGAGGAAGGCGAAGGCATCGCCGGCCTGGTAGAGGAAGGTGAAGACGGCGTTAAACGCGTCCATTCGAAATCCATCGTTGTTGCAACGTTCCGAAACCAAGGAAGCCGGTTTTCGGATAGGACGATGCTGCGTTCCAAGGACTGACATCGTTTTGGCGCGGTCTGAACGCGCGTGACGCTGGCAGCGGCGAATGCACCGGGCGGGCGCGCGTCCAGTTGGACGTCGGCGCCCGCCCGCTGTCGTCAGTTCGCCGCGGGCGGGGGATTGGAAGGCGTGTATTGGGCCTCCGGATTGCTCTTGGTCAGATCACAGCCGGCTTCGCCCAGCCAGTAGGGCTTGATGTCCTCCCATACCTTTGGGAAGGTGATGGAGTGATCCTCGCCGACCTTTGCCAGATAGATCGTGTGAGACATGTGCTGGCTCTTGGGGTCGATGCAGACCTTGCCTTCTGGCGCATCCATGCAGACGTCGCCTTCCGCTATTACCTTGCGGATGGCGTCGTGATCGGTCGACTTCGCGCGCTCGACCATCTGCTTGTAAAGATACACAGCCAAGTAGGAATTTTCGGCTTCCTGGTTGACGTATGGCTCGTCCGGGAACTTGGCCCGCCATTTCTCGAGGAATGCCTTGCTCTCGGGCGTGTCGACCTCTTCGATGTAGTTCGTCGTCACGAACATGTTGGCCAGGCTCGGTGGCTTGAACCGCTTGTGCTCGTAGCCCTGACCGACATTCACCGACGACGCCATCGGGATTTTCAGGTCCGCCGCGCCGGCCTGCTCGTAGTAGGATGCCTGTGCGGTGCCGACGAGCAGCGTGACGAGAACATCCGGCTTGGCGGTCTGAATGTTCTGAATGGTCTGGGAAAACTGCGACACACCGAGCGGGATGAACTCCTCGCCCACCATCTCGCCACCGTTCTCCTCGACGATGTTGCGAACCCATTCGGCAGAAATCTGACCGAAATTATAATCCGCGGCGATCGTGTAGACCTTCTTGCCGTAGGTCTCCATCATGTAGGGAATAAGCGTCGAGAACTGCTGCTCGGGCACCGCGCCGGTCACAATCATATTGGCGTCGCAGACGCCGCCCTCATATTGATTGTTGTAGAAGGCGAGCCCTTTGAATTGGTCGACGATCGGCCGGTATGCCTCACGCGATGCCGACGAGAACCCCGCGAAGACCGCGTCGACCTTGTCGCGCTGCAGGACGCGGCGCATGAATTCCTGGTAGCGGGTGTTGTCCGACTGCGTATCGTAGATGACCAGTTCCAGCGGACGACCATCGATTCCCCCGGCCGCGTTAATCTCCTCTGCCGCCAGTTGGATACCGTGAACCTTGCCGATCGTCGCGACGGCGAAGTCGCCGGATTGATCTTCCAGAACGCCGAGTTTGATGGGGTCCTTCTCCTGGGCGATCGCCGCCCCGGAAAGAAGCAATAGGGTTCCTAGCGCCGCAAGGACGCCTGATGCTCGCTTGTGCATGACTGTCTCCGTTTCGGGGTTTATTCTGCGGACCGATGTGTCAGTGGCCCCTCGGTTCCGCACTCAGGGACCGTCGCACTTCGTTGGACGACGTATTGGCAATAGGCTTCGATGCTGAGACGCGTCTGCATGCTCCGCTTGCGCAACAGGGCGAATGCCGCATCATCATCGAGCTTTTGCTCGGACATCAGCTGCACGACCGCCTTAATGACGAAGCGGCGTTGGCGCCGGCGCCCCTCATGGGCCTCGATGGCATTGCAGAGTTCGGCCTTGCGGGCATATTCATTGACCGCCAGATAGAGCGTCGAAAAGACCGAGCCCGCGTAAACGGGCTTGTAAAGGAATGCCGTCGCTCCGACCTGAATCAGGGCTTTCAAACGGCTGGGCGCCTCGACGCCAACGAGGCCGATCACCGGTGCTAGTGGCATTTCACCAATGCTGCTCCAAGGGACATGCGGCACCAGCGGCAGGTCGGCGTCGACGAAGATGACATCATCGCTCCAGCTCAGAGTCCGTTTCGAAACTCACTGCGGCGGGTTCAAAGGCCCCTCGGATGGTCGCTCCGCAATGACATGATACCCGATTTCCGCGGGTTTGGGCGTCCCGGGTGAANAGAGTCCGTTTCGAAACTCACTGCGGCGGGTTCAAAGGCCCCTCGGATGGTCGCTCCGCAATGACATGATACCCGATTTCCGCGGGTTTGGGCGTCCCGGGTGAACCATGGAGGCTGGTCTTGGCAGGGTTTCGAAACGGCCTCTCAGTGGCTCGTTCGACAAGTCGACAGCCTCATGGATACCGGGCCGCATATCGACGATCAGGCCGAGCCGCCCAAGAGTGGAAGCCAGAGTATTGCCGACCCGCTCGTCATTGCTGACGACGACAGCCCGTCTGTGGCTGAAATTCTGGACGAGACGTCGAGCTGCCATCAGACGACCCTCAGGTTCGGGCGGCGTGCGACCGCCTCATGGGACGGTGACGCTCTCACGAGATAGGGATCAGGGCGAACCGGCTGCTCCGCCTCGACAAGGATGTCGAACTGACCGTCGCGCCGGGAGCGGCCGATGCGGGGCGTCAGGTATGCGTGCATCGTTTCGGGGTCGATCGTGACACGCCCCTGAGGGGCATCGAACGCCTTGCTCTGGACGGCCGCTTTTACATTTTGAAGTTCGTCCGTGCCGGCTTCGACCAGCGCTACGGCAAGGAATTTTGTCGCGATATAGGCCGCTTCCGCTTCAGCCGAAACGGCTGGACCCGCGGGAAACATGCGGTTGTAACCCGCGACGAAGGCGCGATTTGTCGGCGTATCGATCGAGGAAAAATAAACGCTGGAGCTCAAATGGCCGTCAATGGCATCGGGGCCAATCTCCGAGAGTTCTGGCTCCGAAAGGTTGCAGCTGGCGATCGGGTAGCGGCTTTTCTGGTCGATCCCGCGGGCCGTGCAGGCCGCGCGAAACTCGCGGAAGAACGCATAAGCGGAACGACCGACCAAGGCGTTGAAGACGAAGTCCGGGCCGGAATCGAAAATGGCTCCAATGACGGAGCGGAAGTCAGTGTCTCCCAGCGCTAGATACCGCTCTGCGAGGACCGTGCCGCCACGCTGCGTGATATCTTCGCGCAATACCCGATTGCTCTCCCAGCCCCAGATATAGTTCGACCCGATGCAGAACGCGCGCCGTCCAAACCGCGATACCAGGTAGTCGATGAGCGGGGATAGATGATGGTTGGGGGCGGTGCCGGTGTAGACGACATTGGCCGAGCTTTCGAAGCCCTCGTAATGTGTGGGATACCAAAGCAGCGCGTCGCACTTCTCGAAGATCGGTATGACTTCCTTGCGGCTGGAGGATGTGTAGCAGCCGACCACTTGGCGGATGCCGCGATCAAACATCGTCTTAACCCCGGCGGCGTAGGCCGAAAGCTCGCAGCCGGGATCTATCACGAGGGGATCAAGTCGCACCGGCGAGTGAGGGTCGGCGTTGACTTCCGCACAGGCCATCAGCGCCCCATTCAACATCGTCCGTCCGACCGTGCCGTAGGAGCCGGTAGCGGAGAAGAGGATGCCGATGGGATGGTTGTGGATCAAGATAGCCAAAGAAATAAGTCTTTGTTTATCAGTACGTTATACATACATGCGAATGAACTGGGGTATGGGTTTGGTGTCTGGAACAAATGACGTTCTGTGACCATCCCGCCGCGTTCCGCCTGATCCTTGCCCCTTCCGGAAACGCATGCAGGATCACGGGTTCCTGTGGCAACTACGGTTACGGGAGAACGCCGGTGGCGACAAGTGCCTCACTGGAAGCAGTGTTCGGGCCCGTTCGGTGCCGCAGGCTTTGCCCCCGCTAACGGGACGGGGGCTCATCCGACGCTCACATCCCGCCGTCATCGGTCCCACCGGTATCAAAATGGAGATGTCGCGTCCGTTGGCATAGGACGAGGTTTGAACGATTCCAGCGATCTAGGCTCAGGACCTATTAATTTCTCTTGATCTGTGATTCACGGTCTCCATTGAAGGAGGCTTTGATGGGTGATTTGTTTTTGTTGAGCAAG
>NZ_JAZHLJ010000110.1:0-8625 GCF_036549495.1 Aurantimonas sp. C2-5-R2 | reverse complement strand
CAGCTGCGCCGACCTTTGACGGGCTTTACTCCGGGGAATGGGCGCACCCCACATTTAGTGGGCGTGGGTAACAACCGGATAGGCAAGGAACCACCTTTCGGACTTCCTGCCCTGGGCGGCATTGGTCGGTAAAGGCGTGGTCCTCAACAAGGACGGTTCGTTCCAGCGCACGGGTCGGTTTCGCGGCCCCGATCTCGACAGCGCCGTTCCCGCCGAACTGGTTGCGGTCGCGGGCCGCATCAACAATGCATTACGCCGTCTCGGCTCGGGTGGGCAGTGTTCGTCGAGGCGCAGCGTGTGCCTGCCAGCTCCTATCCTGAAAGCACGTTTCCCGATGCGGCGTCGGCCCTGGTCGATGCCGAGCGCAAGGCCCAGTTCGAGGAGGAAGGGATCCACTTCGAATCCCGTTATTTCTTGACGCTGCTGTTTCTGCCTCCTGCTGAAGAAGCGGCACGAGCTGAACGGTTTCTCTACGAGGGCCGTGAACGCACCGCAGGCGCCGATGCGCACGAGACGCTTTCCGGCTTTATCGATCGCACCGATCGGGTGTTGCAGCTCATCGAAGGGTTTATGCCTGAGTGCGCCTGGCTCGATGACACCGAGACGCTCACCTATCTGCACTCGGCGATCTCGACCAAGGTCCAGCGTATCCGCGTGCCTGAAGTGCCGATGCATCTCGACGCGCTGCTCGCCGATCAGCCGCTCACCGCTGGCTTGGAGCCGATGCTGGGGTCATCGCATCTGCGGGTGCTCACCATCACCGGATTTCCGAGCGCGACAACGCCCGGCATTCTCGACGATCTCAACCGGCTCGCCTTTCCCTATCGCTGGTCCACCCGGGCGATCATGCTCGACAAGACCGACGCCACGCGGCTGCTCGCCAAGATCCGGCGACAATGGTTCGCCAAGCGCAAGTCGATCGGCGCCATCCTCAAGGAGATCATGACCAATGAGGCTTCCGCGCTGCTCGACACCGACGCGCACAACAAAGCGATGGATGCCGATGCCGCGCTGCAAGAGCTCGGCTTCGACCTGATCGGCGAAGCCTATGTCACCGCGACGGTGACGGTCTGGGATCAAGACCCGCGTATCGCCGACGAGAAGCTGCGGCTTGTCGAGAAGGTGATCCAGGGCCGCGACTTCACTTGCATCGCCGAGACGGTCAATGCGGTGGAGGCCTGGCTCGGCTCTTTGCCCGGCCATGTCTACGCTAATGTCCGTCAGTCCCCGGTGNACTTCACTTGCATCGCCGAGACGGTCAATGCGGTGGAGGCCTGGCTCGGCTCTTTGCCCGGCCATGTCTACGCTAATGTCCGTCAGTCCCCGGTGTCGACGCTCAACCTCGCCCATATGATCCCGCTGTCAGCGGTCTGGGCGGGGCCGGAACGGGACGAGCATTTTGCGGCTCCCCCGCTGCTCTTCGGACAGACCGAAGGCGCGACCCCATTCCGGTTTTCCCTTCACGTCGGCGATGTCGGCCACACCCTGGTGGTTGGCCCGACCGGGGCAGGCAAATCCGTGCTGCTCGCGCTGATAGCGCTGCAATTTCGCCGCTACGAGAACTCCCAGGTCTTCGCCTTCGATTTCGGTGGCTCGATCCGCGCGGCGGCCCTCGCCATGGGCGGCGATTGGCATGATCTCGGCGGTGCGCTGTCGGACGATGCCTCCGAACCGGTGGCGCTACAGCCGCTGATGCGCATCGACGATGCCGCCTCGCGCATCTGGGCCGCAGGCTGGGTCGCCGCCATCCTGGCCCGCGAGGGCGTGACGGTGACGCCCGAGGTGAAGGATCATCTCTGGTCGGCGTTGTCGTCGCTTGCCTCCGCGCCGGTCGAAGAGCGCACGCTCACCGGCCTCTCCGTGCTGCTGCAATCGCAGGACCTGAAGCGCGCCCTGCAGCCCTATTGCGTCGGCGGACCCTTCGGCCGTCTCCTTGATGCCGAAGCCGAGCGTCTCGGCGATGCGCGTGTCCAGGCCTTCGAGACTGAGGGGCTGATCGGCACCGGCGCAGCGCGAGCCGTACTCGCCTATCTCTTCCACCGGATCGAGGATCAACTCGACGGATCGCCGACGCTGCTCATCATCGACGAGGGCTGGCTCGCACTCGACGACGAAGGCTTCGCCGGGCAACTGCGCGAGTGGCTGAAAACGCTGCGGAAGAAGAATGCCAGCGTCGTCTTCGCCACCCAGTCGCTCTCCGACATCGACGGCAGCGCGATCGCGCCCGCTATCATCGAGAGCTGCCCGACGCGTCTCTTCCTGCCGAACGAACGCGCCATCGAACCGCAGATCACCGCCATCTACCGCCGCTTCGGTCTGAATGACCGGCAGATCGAGATTCTGAGCCGGGCAACGCCAAAGCGCGACTATTACTGCCAGTCGCGGCGCGGCAATCGTCTGTTCGAACTCGGCCTCGGCGAAGTCGCACTCGCTTTTACTGCCACCTCCGCGAAATCCGATCAGACTGCGATCACTCGTATCCTTGCCGAGCATGGGCGAGATGGTTTCGCCGCGGCCTGGCTCGCCGAACGCGGTATCGGCTGGGGTGCGGACCTGATCCCGGATCTCGCCAATCTCGTTCGCGCCAACCCGACCTCTCACGCCGGTCGAGATCGCGTTCCCCCATCTCGACCGGCGTGAGGCGCCTTCCGAGCAGTCCGAACCCGTCCCCGGGTCCGATCCAACCACCCGAGTAAACGAGGAGACCTCTCCATGACGCACAGATCCCTACCGCTCCGGTTGGGCGCGGCGATCCTACTCGCGGCCCCGATCGCCGTCTCGCCGATCCTGGCCGAACCAGCCCATGCCTGGCGCATCGTCTACGATCCGAGCAACTACGCCCAGAATGTCATTCAGGCAGCCCGCGCGCTCGAACAGATCAACAATCAGATCACCTCGCTGCAGAACCAGGCGCAGATGCTGATCAATCAGGCCCGCAATCTGGCCAGCCTGCCGCATTCGTCACTGCAACAATTGCAGCAATCGGTCGCGCGGACCCAAGCCTTGCTCGGGGAAGCCCAGCGGATCGCCTACGACGTGCGCGAGGTCGATCAGGCGTTCCAGACGACCTATGGGACCGCGTCTATGACAGCATCGGACCAGACGCTTATCGACAGCGCCAAGGAACGCTGGCAGACAACCGTCGCCGGCTTGCAGGATGCGATGCGCGTTCAGGCCGGCGTGGTCAGCAATATCGACAGCAATCGGGCACAGATGTCGGCGCTTGTCGGTGCGAGCCAATCCGCCACCGGGGCCTTGCAGGCAACGCAGGCGGGCAACCAGCTCCTCGCGCTTCAAGCGCAGCAGATTTCCGACCTCACCGCCGTCATCGCCGCGCAGGGCCGCGCGCAGAATCTCGAAGCCGCCCAGCGGGCCGCCGCACAGGAACAGGCGCGCGAACAGCGGCGTCGCTTTCTGGAACCCGGCACCGGCTATCAGCCGGGTAACGCCGAGATGTTTCCGAACGGAGGCTGACAATGAGAGGTACGGTACTTGCCCGGCTCGCCGCCACCGTTTTTCTGATGATCGCGATCGTGGTCGCAATCGTCGAACTGGGCCGGCTGGGGGAAGAGGCGCGAAGCTCCGAGCAAGCGGTCAGCGTCACCGGCAGTCCGATGCGTAACAAACTGCAACGCTGTCAGGCGCTCGGTGAGGCGGCGCTTGAAGATCAGGACTGCCTCGATGCTTGGGGCGAAAAACGCCGCCGCTTCCTGAGTACCGGCCCCGCATCCAACGGAAGCGAGTAGCGCGATGGGCGGCACCGGCGTTATCGACCGCTTCCTTGAGGTTTTTACCCGTTATATTGACAGTGGCTTCGGCCTGCTTGGTGGCGAGGTCGCGTTCCTGGCAACCACGCTGATCGTGATCGACGTCACGCTGGCCTCACTCTTCTGGGCGTGGGGCGCCGATGACGATATCCTCGCGCGGCTCGTCAAGAAGACACTGTTCATCGGCATCTTCGCCTACATCATCTCCAACTGGAACAGTCTGGCCCGCATCGTCTTCGAGAGTTTTGCAGGGCTCGGGCTGCAGGCGACCGGCACCGGCTTTACGACAGCCGATCTGCTGCGTCCGGGCCGGGTCGCTCAGGTCGGGCTCGATGTCGGGCGGCCGATCCTCAACTCCATCTCCGATCTGATGGGCTATGTCAGCTTCTTCGAGAACTTCATTCAGATCATCGTGCTGATGTTCGCCTGGGCCATGGTGCTGCTCGCCTTCTTCCTCCTCGCCATCCAGCTCTTCATCACCCTCATCGAGTTCAAGTTGACGACGCTGGCGGGCTTTATCCTGATTCCGTTCGGCCTGTTCGGCAAGACGGCCTTCCTCGCCGAACGCGTGCTCGGCAATGTCGTCTCCTCCGGCGTCAAGGTGCTCGTGCTTGCCGTCATTATCGGCATCGGTTCAACCTTGTTCGCCGAATTTACTTCCAGTTTCGGCGGCGACCAGCCCAATATCGAAGAGGCCATGGCGATCGTACTCGCCGCGCTCTCGCTGCTCGGTCTCGGCATCTTCGGTCCCAGTATCGCCAATGGGCTGATCTCCGGCGGTCCACAACTCGGTGCAGGGGCAGCCATCGGGACAGGCGTCGCCGCGGCCGGCGTGACCGCCGCGGCGGTGGCCGGGACGGGATTGGCGGCGGGGGCTGCAGCCAAAGGCGTCGTTGCTGGCGCGCGCGGCGGTGCCACGATGACCGGCGGAACTTCTGCCGCCTACAGTCTCGGCTCGACCGGAAAGAGTGGCGCGGCTGGTGTGGCTGGAGGGCTGGGCAGTGTCGCCAGATCCGGTGCAGGTGTCGCGGTCAGCCCCTTGAAGAAGGTGGCAGGCGCCATGCGCGAAAGCGCCCGTGGCGGTGCCCGCACCGCGATTGAGGCGAGCGGCGGCACCAACAACGGCGGCACTGCCGATATGGTCCCAGCCAGCACGTCCTCTGGTCCGCCCGCCTGGGCCAAACGCATGAAGCGCTCCCAATCCCTCCACCATGGCACCACCGCCGCCACCCACGCCGTTCGCTCCGGCGACAGTCATGGCGGCGGTGCGTCCATCAATCTTTCCGAAGGTGACCGCTGATGTTCAAACGACCCTCCCTTCGCTATGGCAAGACGCCCGAACCCGAGACTCCCTATCAGAAGGCCGCGCAGGTCTGGGACGAGCGCATCGGCTCGGCCCGCGTCCAGGCGAAAAACTGGCGGTTTATGGCCTTCGCCTCCCTATTGCTCGCGGCGGGATTGGCAGGCGGGCTCGTCTGGCAGTCGGCGCGCGGCACGATCGTGCCCTGGGTGGTCGAAGTAGACAATCTGGGAGAAGCCCGGACCGTTGCGGCCGCCACCCCCGACTATCAGCCGACAGACCCGCAGATCGCATTTCATCTGGCGCGCTTCATCGAACAGGTTCGCTCGATCGCCGCCGATCCGATCATCGTGCGTCAGAACTGGCTCAGGGCTTATGACTTCACCACCGACCGCGGCGCGCTGGTACTCAATGATTATGCGCGCGCCAACGATCCCTTCGCCAAGGTCGGCGAGATGCAGATCTCGGTCGATGTCTCCAGCGTTATCCGCGCCTCACCGGACAGTTTCCGCATCGCCTGGACCGAACGGCGTTATCGCGACGGCAGCCTCAACTCGACCGAGCGCTGGACGGCGATCCTGACCATTTCTGTGCAGCCGCCGCGCACGACTGAGCGGCTTCGCAAGAACCCGCTCGGAATCTACGTCCACGCCATCAACTGGTCGCGGGAGATGGGGCAATGAGACCGTTTGCCTGCATCCCATTCTTGTCCGTGATCCTGACAGCGACTCTGCTGTCCGGTTGCGCGACCTACAAGCCGCCTGAGATCACCTATGACGGGGATGTGCCATCACTTCCCACGCCACCGGCGCCTGTCGTCGACCAAGCTCCGAGACTCGTGCACACGCCGCCCGCCTGGACGCCATCGCGGGGCGGCGAAAACGCGCGAACGCCCGAAGCGCGGGTAATCAATGCCAATGCAGCCGCGCGGGTCCAGCCCCGTCGCGAGGGCTATTTCAACGCAATCCAGGTGTTTCCTTACAGCGAGGGCGCGCTCTATCAGGTCTATGCAGCACCCGGACAGATCACCAATATCGCGCTGGAACCGGGCGAACGGCTGACCGGCGAAGGCCCGATCGCGGCGGGCGATACCGCGCGCTGGATCATCGGCTACACTGAGAGTGGCAGCCGACCCGAGAGCCGCGTTCACCTCCTCGTCAAGCCGACCCGACCCGACATTGCCACCAACCTCGTCATCAGCACCGACCGGCGCACCTATCTCGTCGAACTGCGCGCCAATGAGGACACCTACATGCCGTCGGTTGCCTGGTCCTATCCGAGCGTAAGAACGCAGACCCGACCGCCCGCTGTGGCCCAGCCGATCATCCCGCCTGCTTCTCAGCGGCGCTACCGCTACAGCCTCGAAGGCGACAGGCGGCCATGGCGACCGCAGACAGTGTTCGACGATGGCCGCCGCGTCTATGTCGTGTTCCCGCGCGGGATCGTGCAAGGCGAGATGCCGCCGCTCTTCGTTATCGGCACCGACGGCGAGGCGCAGATCGTCAACACCCGCGTCCATCGCAACATCCTCATCGTTGACCGGCTGTTCGCCGCCGCCGAACTACGCCTGGGCGGAGAGAGCCAGCAGATGGTTCGCATCGTCCGCACCGACGGCGTGCGGCGCAGCCGGACGACTACTGCCACCGAGGGTCGTAACAATGACTGATAGAACTGAAGCCGATCCTGACGAAACGTCTAGCCGAAAGGACGCAAAGGACGCGTTTCGTTTGCGCACCGATCCACCCGGTGTCGTGCGCCTGTCCCGCAAGGTTTTGGCTGGCCTCGCGGTTATAGTGGGTCTTGGAATCGGCGGCGCGCTGATCTTCGCGATCCAAGGTCGGCAAGGCGCGAACGGGCCGAACGAGTTGTTCACCACCGAAAACCGACCGACCGCCGACGAACTGCGCCGACTGCCGTCCGACTATACCGGGATTCCGCAACTCGGACCGGCGCTGCCCGGCGATCTCGGTCGCCCGATCCGGCGCGCCCAGGAAGAGGGTCGCCCGGTGCCCGCAACTACCATCCCTGGTCCCAATCCTGAAGAACAGCGCCGACTGGCCGAGATGGAGGCCGCGCGCACCAGCGACCTGTTCGTCAGCACGCAAAGCGCTCGAACACCACCAGCTCCAAGCGCGACCGGTTTCGATCTCGCGAGCGGGGTGCCGTCGGCATTTCCGGGTGAGCAACATGTCCCGGCCACACAGGACCAGCAATTGGCGTTCCTCAATGCGGCAGTGGACCGCCGCACGGTCTCAGCCGACCGCATCGCGCCGCCGGCATCCCCCTATGTGCTTCAAGCGGGCGCGGTGATTCCGGCCGCGCTCCTCACCGGCATCCGCTCCGATCTGCCCGGGCAGATCGTCGCCCAGGTCACCCAGAACGTCTATGACAGCCCGTCCGGGCGCTACCTGCTCGTGCCGCAGGGCACCCGTTTGATCGGGGAATATGACAACGGCGTAGGCTTCGGCCAGCGCCGCGTCTTGCTGGTCTGGAACCGGCTCATCCTGCCCAATGGTCGCTCGATCATACTCGAACGGCAGCCTGGAGCCGACGGCGGCGGCTTTGCCGGGATTGAGGATGGGGTCGACTATCATTGGTGGGATATTGCCAAAGCCGCCGCGCTCTCGACGCTACTCGGCATCGGTGCCGAGCTCGCCACGGACGATGGCGACCGCTTCGTTGGCGCGATCCGTGACGGCGCGCAGGACACGATCAACGACGCTGGTCAGCAGATCGTCCGGCGCCAGCTCGACGTGCAGCCTACGTTGACAATCCGTCCGGGGTTCCCGGTGCGCGTGATCGTCACGCGCGATCTTGTCCTCGAGCCGCAGAGGGGATGGTGATGACCAAGCTAAAACTCGGACCGGTCGTCGATGAACGGCCGGTCAAGCTGACAGTCGAGCTGCCAGCGGCGGTGCACCGCGATCTTGCCGACTATGCCGAAGTGCTGGGACGCGAGACCGGTCAGCCGGTCGAGGAACCCGCCAAACTGATCGCGCCGATGGTCGAGCGCTTCATGGCGACTGATCGGGGGTTTGCGAAGGCGCGGCGGACGTCGGTAACGATGAGCCAGGCGGCTAAACCGCCGCCTTCGTAGTAGATGCGCCTGCCCCGCCGTTGCACAGCCCATTGCGCCTTGCCATCACTCTAGCGAGACTGAGCAACCGGCGAAGAGCAGGGTTGTCATTCATCGGCGACCAGATGGCGCAGAAAGGAAGTTCCTCACCCGACAATGTCCGATACACCACGCTTGGGAAGGTCGTGCCCGTCGTCGCTTCGCTAGTAAGTGTCAGGCCCTTTCCCAACGAAACGAGGTGCATGAGATTGTCCCGCCCGACAGCACAATATTCAACGCTCGGATGGTGTCCGAGCCGTGCCAGATGCTTAACGAGGTAGTCGTGAATCTCAGGTCCAGGATCAGATTTGCTCACGATGAAACGCCTTTCGTACAGATCGGCCCAGGCTATCTCCCTCCGTGCCAATGACGATGAGACATCGACCACCCGGGAATTTACCCTTGAGGGCGCAGGTAACGTATCGACATGGTAATGCCCCAGA
>NZ_JAZHLJ010000011.1:0-114058 GCF_036549495.1 Aurantimonas sp. C2-5-R2 | reverse complement strand
ACCAAGGTCGGCCGAAGAGACCGCTCATGATCGCGTGAAACACGTGCTCACGATCGCCTGAAATGGCTGCTCACAATCAGCGAAATGCGCACATTGGCATAGGTCGAGAGAACGGCGGAGAGGCCTGTCACTGCAAGAAGCGCCCAGAACATTGAGCCGGTAACGACGCCCAGTGCCAGCACGATAGCGGACATGCGTCCTCGCTCCATTGCAACGCCCATGATCGCCATATTGCTCGGGCCGGGGCTGGCGGTCGCGATCAAGTAGGTCGCATAAACGAGGAACAGTTGATCTACATGCTCGCTGCTCATCGTCACCATCCCCGTTGCTCCGCGATCGCCGTTTCCTACTGCGTGATCAGATCACCACGGTAGACAATATGGACTTTGTTTCCGTCGAGATCGCGCAGATAGGCACCAAAATAGCCGTCGCCGTAGTGAGGCCGTGGGCCCGGCGCTCCTTCATTCTTGCCTCCCACGGCCAACCCGGCTGCATGGGCGTCTGAGACCGCCTCTTCCGAAGGGGCCAGAAAGGCGACCATGCTGCCGTTTCCGGGCGTTGCCGACCCGCCGTCGAAGGGCACGTAAGCATAAAAGCGCGGCAGTGCATTGTCCCGGCAGACCCAGCACAAGGACGGCGGGCCACCGTCCGCAAGGACTGCCCGTTGCCGGAGTCCAAGGGGCTGGAGTACCGCATCGTAAAAACGAGATGCGAACTGAAGATCACTCACACCGACGGTAACGTGGCTGAACATGACGTCCCTTTTCTGACACTGCGGCGCTGCCGGTCACACACATCATCGTAGCCCGCAAAGCCGCGATTCAATATAAAACGCCTAACTCATGCACTGAGGATGCCGATGAGTTTCATGTCGCTCGTACTCATGTCGTCAGATGCCGGAACGCCGCGACCACCTGTTCATAGACGCCGCGCTTGAACGGCACGATCAGGTCGAGCAATTGATCCATCGGCTTCCAGGCCCATTGGTCGAACTCGGCACTGTGCCCGCCCGGCGGCGGGTTGATGGCGATCTCGCTGTCGTTGCCTTCGAAGCGGAAGGCGAACCAACGCTGGGTCTGCCCCCGATAGCGGCCCTTGAGGGCGATGCCGACGAGCTCGGGCGGCAGGTCGTAGTCGATCCAATCGGGTGCCTCGCCGAGCAGCGCGACGGAGCGCATGCCGGTCTCCTCGTAGAGTTCGCGGCGCGCCGCCTCCAGCGGATCCTCGCCCTTGTCGATGCCGCCTTGCGGCATCTGCCAAAGCTGCGTCGCCCCGGTCATCTCACCCTTGTCCACCATCATCCGGCGGCCGGACCAGACCAGTCCGTCGCGGTTGAGCACCATGACGCCGACGCAAGGGCGATAGGGAAGATTGTCGAATGCGATCGGTTTCATGCTGTGCCGTCCCGAGTGTCTGGGGCGCGGATCTCCCCTTCATCGGGTGGTGTTATCGCGCGCTCGGCGACGAGGGCAAGGGCATCGATGGAGCGCGGCGGTCAGCGGCGCTCCGTATCCTCGGCCAACGCGGAGACCGGCACGATCTCGATGCCGCGTCCGCTCGCCTCGGCAATCCATTCGGCAATGACCGCGACCGAGACGTCGAAGGCCGATGCGACGCCGATCGCCGCGCCTTCGGCGCGGGCGATGCGCTCGAGCGTATCCAACTGACGGCGGATGTCGGCCGCGTCCTGAGTCTCGTCGATCATCACGTTCGAGGCAGCGACCGGGACGTTCTGAAGCGTCGCCGTGTCCTTGGCGAGCGACCGCAGCGAGCTGGAATCGTCGAGATACATCAGGCCACGACGACCGAGTTCGGCGATCAGCGGCTCCATCGCCGAGGGATCGCCGGTGAACCGGCCGCCCATGTAGTTCATGATGCCGACATAGTTGGTGATCCGGCCAAGCGAGGCGTACAGCGCATCAAAGCGGCCGGCCGCCGCGTCGGCGACCGTCACGGTATTCTTGCCGGGATCGATCTGCGGATAGCCGATCGGCTCGAGCGGCACCTGCAGCAAAAGCTCGTGCCCTCCCCGCCGCGCGTCCTGCATCCAGCGGTCGAGACTGTTGCCCGCCGGCGCGAAGCCGAGCGTCACCGAGCCCGGCAAGGCGTTCAGGGCGTTCAACGTCCCGGTCTGGCTGATGCCGAGACCACCAACGACAATGGCGATGCGGGCGCCCGGTGTGCCGCTCGAGGATCCGGCATAGACGTCGAACGGCCGCCTGCCATCCGCCCCGCGCGTCGGCAGCGGGCCGTAGGCGCTTTCCTCGATGAGATCCGGGTCGGGCAGATGCGCGTCCGAGGGGCGTTGGCGATAGGTGACGGGATCCTCGATGCGGAAGCCGATCCCGCCGCCTTCATGCAGCGCCGGATCGTCCGGGCCCGAGATGACGATGGGCAGCGGCCTCTTCGCCACCGGAGCCGGTGCGGCGATGACCGTCGTGGCAGCGATTTGTTCGGCGGCGATCGACTGCGATGCTTCGGTAAAATAGTCGGTGACCCGACGTTCCGGCTGCCCGAGGAGTGCGGTCGTGAGCGAGCCGGCGACGACGAGCGCAGCCAAGGTCAGACCGCCGAGCGTCGACGCCGACGGTCGACGGCGGGCTTCGCCGTCGTCGCGATCGAGACCCAGGGGCTCATAGAGTTCGCCGTGCATTCTTCCCGTCTATCCGGCGAAGCTGGATCGTGGCTCGCGAGCGAGGGACAGGCGACGGCGGTCTCACTCACGAAAAAGGCCCGGCCATCCGAAGATGGCCGGGCCTTGGTTGTTCATCGCCAGCTATAGGCCGGCCGCGCGAAGGGATCAGTTGGCGGCGTTGGCTTCCTGCTTCGGCGGGAACATGGCGTTGGTCTTGACGCCGTTCAGGAGGTCGATTGCGTACTGCATCTGCAGATCGTCCTTCTTCTCCGGCGGCACATAGTCGAGCGAGCCGGAGCCCTGGTCGTCTTCCTCGTTGCCGGTGATGTGACCGCGCAGCGAGGATTCGCCACGAGAGATATCCTCCTGTGGATCGAGGCCCATCTGCTCGCGGATCTCCTGCGGCAGCGGCTGCTCGACGCCGATGTCGGGATCGATGCCGCGGCCCTGAATGGAACGGCCGGAAGGCGTGTAGTAGAGCGCCGTCGTCAGGCGCAGCGCGCCGTTGGCGCCGAGCGGGATGATCGTCTGCACCGAGCCCTTGCCGAAGGAACGCGAGCCGACGACGGTCGCGCGGCGCTGATCCTGCAACGCGCCGGCGACGATCTCGGACGCCGAGGCCGAGCCGCCATTGACGAGGACAACGAGCGGCTTGCCGTCGATCTCATCGCCAGTCCGGGCATTGTAGCGCCGGGTCTCGTCGGAGTTGCGACCGCGGGTGGAGACGATCTCGCCATTGTCGAGGAAGGCGTCGGAGACCGACACCGCCTCGTCGAGAAGCCCGCCCGGATTGCGGCGAAGGTCGAGGATGTAGCCCTTGAGCTTGTCCTCACCGACCTGTTCCTTGATGTCGGCGACCGCCGCTTCCAGACCGATCGTGGTCTGCTCGTTGAACTTCAACAGCTTGATGTAGCCGATATCTCCCTCGACCGAATGACGGACCGAGGGCACCTTGATCTCGTCACGCGTGACCGTCAGCCGCACCGGCTTGGTCGCGCCTTCGCGGATGATCGTCAGGCTGACGCTGGTGCCGATATCGCCCTTCATCTTCTCGACGGCCTCGCCGAGGGTGAGGCCGCGAACCTGCTCGCCATCGATCTCGGCGATCAGATCGCCGGCCATGACGCCGGCCTTGTCGGCCGGCGTGCCCTCGAAGGGCGAAACCACCTTGACGAGTTCGTCCTCCATGGTGACCTCGATGCCGAGACCGCCGAACTGGCCGCGGGTCTCGGTCCGCATGTCCGCCGCTTCCTTGGCGTTCATGTAGCTCGAATGCGGATCGAGCGACGTCAGCATGCCGTTGATGGCCGTCTCGATCAGCTTCTGGTCGTCGGGCTCGTCGACATATTGCGCGCGAACGCGTTCGAATACGTCGCCGAAGATCGCAAGCTGGCGGTAGGTATCGGAGCCCGCCGCGTTGGCGGTGCCGGCGTTCTGACTGACGACGGTCATCGCCGTCGCCCCCATCAGCGCCCCGGCGAAGAGTATCGAGAGCTTACGAATCATTCGTCGTCCTTCCAGAGGGTTCGTCCATCCACCAGGCAGACGGATCGACCGGTTTTCCGTCCTTGCGGAATTCGACATAAAGCGCGGGACGGGTCGCACCGAATTCCGCCACCGCGATGCTGGCAACACGTCTTGCGCCCATGACCGCGACGGGCTCGCCCGCCGAAACGAATTGGCCGGTCTCGACGTCGATCCGCTCCATACCGGCGAGCACGACATGATAGCCGTCGCCGGCGTCCAGGATCAAGAGCTGACCATAGGACCGGAACGGCCCGGAATACAAAACCCGACCGTCCGCAGGCGCCGTGACGGCGTCACCTGGCCGCGCCGCGAAGGATGCTCCCGTCGTCTCCCGCCCAATATCGTCTTTCCCGCCGAATCCGATCAGCTGCATGCCAGCCACCGGCTTCGACAAACGGCCTTTCATTGTCGAAAATGCGGCGGCCGGTTCGAGCCGCGCCGCCTCACGACGAAGTGAGGCAATATCGTATTCGGGCGTTGCGTCGGCGGACGGCGCGTCGGCTGGTTGCAACGCGGCGATTTCGACCGCCGCCTCGGCTGCCGGTTCGCTCTCAACCGCCCTATCATCTGGCGCGGCTGTCTCGGCCGCCGGTGGCTCGGCCGTGGCGACGACCGTCTCCGGAACGTCCTCGATCGCGGCCTCCCGCGTCCGCGCCGCTTCGGCGTCACGGGCCTCGGCCAGCAGCGTTGCCTCAGCCGCGCGCTGCGCGATGACGCGTGCCTCGCGCGTCAGGCGCTCCGCTTCCATGCGCCGGGCCTCCGCCAAGCGCCGGATTTCTACCGCCTGCGCCTTTTCGTCGGCCTGGCGGCGCATCTCCGCAAGGCGCGCCGCGTCCTCGGCGGCCTTGGCGCTGTCGACCTCGTTCTGCAACGAAGCGATCAGGTCTTTCAGGTCCGTCGCCTTTCCGGCGAGGTCGGCCGCCCGCGCGGCTTCGCTTGTTCGCCGCTCGCGATTGGTCGCTTCGAGCTTTTCCTTCTCGGCGAACAGCCGCGCAAGGCGCGCTTCCTCCTCGCGGTGCCGGGCGACCTGGCCGGCAAAGCGTTGCGTCTCGGAGACGATGGCGAGACGAACCGTTCCCAGACGTTCCAGATCGGCGACAAGCCGGTCGGTTTCCTCGCGAATGGCGGGAACGACGGCACCGAGAAGAATGGCGCTGCGGACCGAACCCAGCGCATCGCGCGGCTTGACCAGCAGCGCCGGCGGCGGCTTGCGGCCCATGCGCTGCAGCGCCCCGAGCACTTCGGCGAGGACGCCGCGGCGCTCGTTGAGCGAGGCCTTGATCAGCCCCTCCTCACTCGCCAGTTCGTCGACGCGCACCTCGGTCGCCGCCAATTCCTCGCTGACCGCCTTCTGGGCGGCGGCGGCATCGATCATCGCCTGGCGAATCCGGTCCCGGTCCTTGGCCAGCGCGTCGATCTCTTCGTCGAGCGAACTGATCGTCTCCCGCGACAACGCGATGGTGTTGGCAACGGCCACGAGATCGGCAGCGGTCTGGCGGCGCTGTTTTTCCAAGATAGTCGAGCGGGCCGTCTGGATCGAGGCGACCTGCATCGAATCGATGGCGGATTCGACGGGTTTGGCTTCGGTTCGAACCGCATCCGGCTGCGCGCCGGACGGAAACGGCAGGAGAACGGCACAGGCGATCGCCGCGGCGCTGATTCGCACGCCTCGCAACCCCCGTCCAGCCTTGCCTGTCCGCCTTTCGACCAAGACCGTTTGTCCTCCGCGATCCAACCGTCAGGATAGACGAGTCGCGCCATCTCGCATACCGGGAGCCACCCTAGAATCAGCGACTTAACAATCGATCAACCATCGCCGGCGCGCGGGGGGCTTTCCGCAAAAATCCACCGGGCACGCGACAACGCCTCCGCACCCGATCGGGCCGGAGTGGGTTCTCTGTCCCGTCCTTAAGTTTTGCGGCTTCGCCGCTCACTGACGGGTCCCTGATGCCGCTCCCAACAAGCGACGGAACGCCGGAGGCGAACCCTCCGACTGTTTTACGTCAATACGGTCCGCCTCCGGCATCCCGCGCGATGGGTGCCAAGGACACGCACGGGCTCTCGATTCCCGTGCGTCGCCGCACCATTCGCCTGCCGGCCCAACCTTTCGGCGNGCGCGATGGGTGCCAAGGACACGCACGGGCTCTCGATTCCCGTGCGTCGCCGCACCATTCGCCTGCCGGCCCAACCTTTCGGCGAGGACCGGACGGGCTGTGGGATGCCGCCGGGAGGAGCACGACCTCCAGGCCGGCGGCATGCCGCCTTCCCCGCAGAACGGAAGGCAGGCGCGGCCGTCACCAGGCCCGGTTCCCGCCGCTCCGGAAGCGGCCGAAACCGGCACCGCCCGCCAGGGATCGCTCCCCTTTGGCCCAACGAACGATCCCGGCGATCGTCCGCGCCCGTTCCTTCGACTGGCTCAGGATGGGCCGGCGGTGACGTGATTGTGCGGGAGAGTGAAAGGGGTGGGGATAAATTTTTTCCCGGCGCGATTGTCTCGGACACACGCGGACCCTTCTTACGCCGTCGAAGATGAGGGCGCCGGCCTTCGAGCTTCGTCATCCCGGCCTTGAGCCGGGACCCATGCCGCGACTTTTATTCCATCTTGTCCGGCGACGGAGTTGCGGCTCAAGCGGCTTGGAATGGATCCCGGCTCAAGGCCGGGATGACGACCGTATTGGGCGGTCGCGACTACTCGCCGACGATCGCGTAGATGAATGCGGCCCACCATCCCCCGCAGAAACATGAGGCGCCAGCCTTCGAGCTTCGTCATCCCGGCCTTGAGCCGGGATCCATGCCGCGACATTTTCCCATCCTGTCCGTCAACGGATTGGCGGCTCGGGCGGCTTGGAGTGGGTCCCGGCTCAAGGCCGGGATGACGCCCGCGTGGGACGGTCTCGCCGATCGCCGAAGTCGAAATGACGACCGTATTGAACGTCGCGGCTAGTCGGGCACGACCTGGACGCTCTGGCGTTGCCCGAGCTTCGTCCGGTAGCCTGCGGGCGATCGAGCGGGAAAGGCAGCGCGGTGGCGGGCCACGTCTACATCATGGCGAACCGACGCAACGGCACGCTCTACGCCGGCGTCACCAGCGACCTCGCCCAGCGGGTCTTCGAGCACAAGAATGGTCTGACGCCCGGCTTTGCGAGCCGCCACGGCTGCCGGCGCCTCGTCTGGTACGAGGAGCATTTCGATATCCGCGATGCGATCACGCGGGAGAAAACCATCAAGCGCTGGCCGCGCCGCTGGAAGATCGAACTGATCGAAGTGATGAACCCGGACTGGAACGAACTTTATCGCGGCAGTTGGTGAGGGACAGGTGGGCGCCGGTGCGATGCTTGCAGGATGGGCGCCGGTGCGACTCCGCAGGATGGACGCAGGCCTTCGAGCTTCGTCATCCCGGCCTTGAGCCGGGACCCATGCCGCGACATTTTCCCATCCTGTCCGGCGACGGATTGGCGGCTCAAGCGGCTTGGAATGGATCCCGGCTCAAGGCCGGGATGACGACGCGCTGATCATAATCCACCTCAGCGCTGCCCCCCTCAAACCCCTTCCACAAACCCCTCCAGCACGCGCTTCTGGCCGGCCTTGTCGAAGTCGACGGTGAGCTTGTTGCCCTCGACGGAGGCGACGGTGCCGTTGCCGAATTTCTGGTGGAAGACCCGGTCGCCGCTGGCAAAGCGGCTGTCCTCGGCGATGACGGATTTGGCTACCAGCTCGCCCTCGATCTCGCGCGGGCCGCCCTTTTTGGCCGAGGCGTAAAGGCCGAACCCCTGTTTCGGCGGCTGGTTGTGGCCCCTGCCCCCGTGGCGTCCGGACCGCGCATTCGATCTGCCGCCGCCATAGTCGATCTGGCGCGTGCGGCCGCCGGACCAGCCGTCGCCGGCCGAACTTCCTTTGCCCCCGGCAAAGCCGGCCCCGCTCTGACCATTTTGCGCGGCCGCCTGGGCCCGGCGCCAGCCCGGCGTCTGATAGGCGTTTTCCTGAAAGGCGGCGGCGCCGTCCCAGCGCGAGGCGCCGTAGCCGCCGTATTGGCTGGTGTTGGCCTCCATCACCTCGACATGCGCCTCGGGCAGCTCGTCGAGAAAGCGCGAGGGGATGGTCGATTGCCACAGGCCGTGAATGCGGCGATTGGAGACGAACCAGATCTTGGCCCGGCGCTTGGCGCGGGTGATGCCGACATAGGCGAGCCGGCGCTCTTCCTCCAGGCCCGAGCGGCCGCCCTCGTCGAGGGCGCGCTGATGGGGAAACAGCCCCTCCTCCCATCCGGGCAGGAACACGGTCTCGAATTCCAGCCCTTTGGCCGCGTGCAGCGTCATGATCGAGACGGCGTCGAGATCGGCGTTCTGCTCGGTGTCCATGACCAGCGCGACATGTTCGAGGAAGGAGGCAAGCCCCTCGTACTCCTCCATGGAGCGGATCAGCTCCTTCAGGTTTTCCAGCCGGCCCGGCGCCTCGGCCGAGCGGTCGGCCTGCCACATCGCCGTGTAACCGGATTCCTCCAGGATCTGCTCGGCCAGCTCGGTGTGCTTGGTGGAATCCAGCAGCCCGGCCCAGCGGACAAGGTCGGTGACGACGCGGCGCAGCGCGTTGCGCGGCTTCGGCTTCAGCTCCTCGGTCTCGACCATCTCGCCGGCGGCCGCGATCAGCGGGATTTTGCGGGAGCGGGCGTAGTCGTGCAGCAGGCGAATGGTGGCATCGCCGAGGCCGCGCTTCGGCGTGTTGACGATGCGCTCGAAGGCCAGATCGTCGGCGGGTTGGACGACGCAGCGGAAATAGGCGAGCGCGTCGCGCACCTCCATGCGCTCGTAAAAGCGCGGGCCGCCGATGACCCGGTAGTTGAGCCCCATGGTGACGAAGCGGTCCTCGAAGGTGCGCATCTGGAAGGAGGCGCGGACCAGGATCGCCATGTCGTTGAGGTCGTGATTGTCGCGGCGCTGCAGATCCTCGATCGACTCGCCGATGGCGCGCGCCTCCTCCTCCGAATCCCAGCCGGCATTGACCTCGACCTTCTGGTGCTCGGGGTCGGAAAAGTCGGTGAACAGCGTCTTGCCAAGCCGGTCCTCATTATGGGCGATGAGGTGGGAGGCGGCGCCGAGGATGTGGGCGGTGGACCGGTAGTTGCGTTCCAGCCGGATGACGGTGGCGCCGGGAAAGTCTTTGTCGAAGCGTAGGATGTTGTCGACCTCGGCGCCACGCCAGCCATAGATCGACTGATCGTCGTCGCCCACACAGCAGATGTTGATGGGAGTAAACCCCTCACCCGGTTCGCTGCGCGAACCACCCTCTCCCCAAGGGGGAGAGGAATGGCGCTCTTCCGCGGCCGTCGGCGAGCTCGCACCATTCTTCTCCCCTGCGGGGAGAAGGTGGCCCGAAGGGCCGGATGAGGGGGCCCGCCGCGTCGGCCTTTGCGCCAGGAGCCGCAGCCAGAGATATTGCGCGACGTTGGTGTCCTGATACTCGTCGACCAGGATGTAGCGGAAGCGCTTGTGATATTCGGCGAGGACATCCGGATGGGCGCGGAAAATGGCGATCGGATGCAGCAAGAGATCGCCGAAATCGCAGGCGTTGAGCGATTTCAGCCGCGCCTGATAGGCGGCGTAGAGCTCGCGGCCCTTGCCATTGGCGAAGGCGCGCGCGTCGCCCTCGGGAATGTCCTTCGGGGTCAGACCCTTGTTCTTCCAGGAATCGAGCATCTGGGCGAAGCCGCGCGCCGGCCAGCGCTTGTCGTCGAGGTTTTCCGCCTGGATCAGCTGCTTGATCAGCCGGATCTGGTCGTCCGTGTCGAGGATGGTGAAGTTGGATTTCAGCCCGACCAGCTCGGCGTGGCGGCGCAGGATCTTGACGCCGATCGAGTGGAAGGTGCCGAGCCAGGGCATGCCCTCGACCTGTTCGCCGACCAAAAAGCCGACGCGGTTCTTCATCTCGCGCGCCGCCTTGTTGGTGAAGGTGACGGCGAGAATCTGCGACGGAAAGGCGCGGCCGGTGGCGAGGATATGGGCGATGCGCGTCGTCAGCACCCGCGTCTTGCCGGTACCGGCGCCGGCCAGCACCAGAACGGGACCCTCGGTGGTCTCGACGGCGGCGCGCTGCTCGGCGTTGAGGCCGGCGAGATAGTCGGGCGCGCGCGAGCCACGGGCGGCCATGGCGCGGGCCGCGATGGAGCCGGCCCGGGGAGCGGCGGGGCCGGAAGGATCATGGGAATCGGTCATCGCCCGCAATGTAATGGTTCGGGCGCGGAACACTAGGGGAACGCGGTCGCCTTGCGGGCGGAGGCTACCGCATTAGTATTCCCAATGATGGAGCAAGGGAGCAAGCGCAATGGCCGACGAGACACCCCGGAAGCCGAAGATCACCCAGGCGATGATCGACGCCTATGACGAATACACCCATCTGACGCTGGACCGGCGCGGCTTCATGGCCAAGCTGACGGCGCTTGCCGGCTCGGCGACGGCCGCCGCCGCGATCGCGCCGCTGATCGGCGCGTCCAAGGCGAGCGCCCAGATCGTCGACCCGCAGGACGAGCGGGTGACGACAGTGTGGGCGAAATTCCTGGCCGCCGGCGCCGAGATGAAGGCCTATGTCGCCAAGCCGACCGACGCCGAGGGGACGCTCCCCGGGGTCCTCGTGATCCACGAAAATCGCGGTCTCAACGCCCATATCCAGGACGTCGCGCGGCGGTTGGCGCTGGAGGGCTTCGTCGCGGTCGCGCCAGACTTCCTGTCCACCGATGGCGGCACGCCGCCGGACGAGGACAAGGCGCGCGAGATGATCGGCGCGCTCGACGGCGCCAAGACGGTGGAGAGCGCCGTCGCGGCGCGCGAATGGGCGACGAGCGAGGCCGGCACCACCGGCCAAGTCGGGGCGGTCGGCTTTTGCTGGGGCGGCGGGCTGGTCAACAGCCTGGCGGTCACCGATCCGGAGCTCGGCGCCGGCGTCGCCTATTACGGCCGCCAGCCGGACGCGGCCGATGTCGCAAAAATCAAGGCGCCGATGCTCCTGCACTATGCCGGGCTCGACGAGCGCATCAATGCCGGCATCGACGCCTACAAGGCGGCGCTGGAGGCGGCCGGGGTGGAGCATGCGATCGTCGTCCATGAGGGCGTCAACCACGCCTTCAACAACGACACATCGGCGGCGCGCTACGACAAGGCGGCGGCGGACAGCGCCTGGGAGCAGACGGTCGCGTTCCTGAAGCAGCACCTCGGCGGCGGTTGATTCCGCCGCGTTCCGGCTACCGCACGATCGCCAACAAGGGACCGACACGCACCATCCAACCGCCCGAATGCGCGGACGAGCGCCGTATGGCGCGCGACCGGGCGAGATATCGTGGCGTCGTTTACAGAATTTTAACCCTCGTCCGCCGCCAGATTATTAATCTGGATGCCGTTTAGTCACCACATCGAATTCGTCGCTCGGCCAAACCTTGCCGCGACGCGTGGATGAGGATGGCGATGAAGACCCCGGACTATCACGATGGCGGCCCTGTGGAGGTCGTCGCCTTCCGTGTCAACGAGCAAGAATTCTGCGTCCGCACGATTTCGGTGCGCGAAATCCGGGGGTGGTCGCAATCGACCCCCTTGCCCAATTCCTCGCCCGACATCCTGGGCATGATCAATCTGCGCGGGACGGTCATTCCCGTGGTCAGCATGGCGCAGAAGCTCGGCATGACCGCCGCGCCGCCGAATCCTCGCAGCGCCATTGTCGTCGTCGAGGTTCAAGACACGATTCTGGGCCTGCTCGTGGACGGTCTCTCCGACCTCCTGACCTTCGACGGCTCCACTATCCAGCCGGTTCCGGAAATGACCGGCGGCTACGACAAGAGCTATACCGAAGGCATCATCGCGCACGCCGACGGCATGATCTGCTTCCTCAACCTCGACCACATGTTTCCCGACGTCGCAAAATTGGCTGCCGCGGCGTAATGCCGCAAGGGGAGCCGGGGGCCGCCGCCAACTAACGGCGGCACCTTCGGTGTTCGCCCTCGGCCCTCGATCGAGGTACCAACGCCGCGATCAAGTGGCAGGCGCGAATTCCGGTTATTTCAGAGCTCGTTACGCGAAACGCGACAAAGGCATTTCAGGTTTGCATCGGATGCCATTGGGCCGTGCGCCGGCAATAACAATTATCATCCGTACTCTTTTTACATCGCACCTTCCTCACCGATGCGTGATGCCCAATACTTACGAATGAAATCAGTTGTTAACAGATAGCCGTCTAACAACCCCATTAAGCTCGCTTGCCGGATGCCAAGCGTATGCCTGAGCGTCGCGAAAGCGTGCCCGGCGGTCCGACGAGAGACGCGCCTTCATTTTGGCGCGAGTTCAATTGAGTCCGACCGGAAAGTCGGCAGTGAGGGTGAGGAGATAGGTTTGATGGGTATTCTACCGGCAGGATTTGGGAGTGGCGATTCAAAGGCCATTCTCGCGGCGCTCAGCAAGTCGCTCGCAACGATCGAGTTCAAGCCAGATGGCACTATCATCACGGCCAATGAGAACTTCTGCAGCGCGATCGGCTACGACGTCAGCGAGATCGCCGGACGGCATCATTCGATGTTCGTCGAACCGGCCTACGCCCAGAGCGCCGAATACAAGGAGTTCTGGGCCAAGCTCGGACGCGGCGAATTCGATGCGCGCGAATACAAGCGCTTCGGCAAGGGCGGCAAGGAAATCTGGATCCAGGCCACCTATAATCCGATCCTCGGTTCCGGCGGGAAGGTTCAAAAAGTCCTCAAGATCGCGACGGACATTACCGCCGCCAAGCTGGTTTCGGCCGAAAATTCCGGCAAGCTCGAAGCCATCGGTCGGGCGCAGGCGGTGATCGAGTTCACCGTCGACGGCAAGATCCTCACCGCGAACGACAATTTCCTGAACGCGATGGGCTATGGGCTAGACGAGGTCGCCGGACGACACCATTCGATGTTCGTCGAACCGGCCTATGCCCAATCACCGGACTACCGCAATTTCTGGACGCGGCTCGGCAGCGGCGAGTTTGTGTCCGAGGAATTCAAGCGGATCGGCAAGGGCGGCAAGGAAATCTGGATCCAGGCGTCCTACAACCCGATCTTCGACATGAGCGGCAAGGTGATGAAGGTGGTCAAATTCGCGACCGACATCACCGGGCGCGTCGAAGCCGTCAACGAGCTCGCCCACGGACTCGGCCGGATGGCCGATGGCGACGTGCGTCAGCGTATCACTCGACCCTTCATTCCGTCACTCGACAAGTTGCGCGAAGACTTCAACGAGTCCGTCGGCACTTTGGAGGCGGCCCTGCAGAAGGTTGGAGAGAATGCGTCCGCCATTCATAGCGCCAGCGCCGAAATCCAGACCGCGTCCGACGATCTGGCGAAGCGGACGGAACAGCAGGCTGCGTCCGTCGAGGAGACCGCCGCCGCGATCGAAGAGATGACGGCGACCGTGAAGAGTTCCACCGAGCGGGCCGAAGGGGCCGGGCAACTGGTCACCCAGACCAGGGCGGGAGCGGAGAAGTCCGGCGAGGTCGTGCGGCGTGCCGTCGCCGCAATGGGCGAAATCGAGGCCTCGTCCGGCCAGATCGTCAACATCATCGGGGTGATCGACGAGATCGCCTTCCAAACCAATCTCCTGGCTCTCAACGCTGGGGTGGAGGCGGCGCGCGCCGGCGAAGCCGGCCGGGGCTTCGCGGTCGTCGCCCAGGAAGTGCGCGAACTCGCCCAACGCTCGGCGAAAGCGGCGAAGGAGATCAAGAGTCTGATCAACACCTCGGGCGAGAACGTCAAGCTGGGTGTGGGGCTGGTCGGCGAGACGGGTGCCGCGCTCGAGACCATCGTCAGCGAGGTGAAGGAGATCGACCAGCACGTCACGGCGATCGTCGAGGCCGCGCGCGAACAAATGGTCGGGCTTCAGGAGATCAACAAGGCCGTCGCTTCGATCGACCAGGGCACGCAGCAGAATGCCAGCATGGTGGAGGAGTCCTCCGCGGCCTGTCACGGTCTCAGCCAGCAAGCCGCGGCCTTGACCGAACTGTTGGGCCATTTCGACCTCAGCGACGAACGGCAGGGAGCGCAGCCCGCCGGCCGAAAAGTCTCGAGGATGCCGGATTCTCCAGCCCGGCAGCTCGTCGGGAAAGTCTCCCGCGCCTTCGCGACCAATGGCAACGCGGCAGTCGACGCCAACACATGGGAGGAATTTTGATGGCTCCCGACATCGGAGAGGACGGCGGACCGCTCGAAATCGTCGCCTTCCGCATCAACGAGCAGGAGTTTTGCGTCCGGACCATCTCGGTCCGCGAAATCAGAGGGTGGTCGCAATCGACTCCCTTGCCGAACTCCCCGCCGGACATCCTGGGCTTGATCAACCTGCGCGGCACCATCATTCCAGTGGTCAGCATGGCCCGCAAGCTCGGAATGACCGCCACGGACCCCAATCCGCGCAGCGCCATAGTGGTGGTCGAGGTTCAAGGCAAGACGCTCGGCCTTTTGGTCGACCGCCTGTCCGACATCATGACCGTCGATCATTCCAGCATCCAGCCCGTCCCCGAAATGAGCGGAGCTTACGAGAAGAGCTACGCCCAGGGGATCATCGCGCATTCGGACGGCATGATCTGCTTCCTCAACCTCGAACAGATGTTTCCGCAGGCCGTCGCGCTCGCGGAAGCGGCGTAACGCGAAACAATCCAGGAGGCCGGGCGCGCACCCATGCGGCCGGCCTTTCGCCGAACACTTATCTCCTGTGCCAGCACGGCGATCAGCGGTTGCCGGAATCCAGCAGCGTATCCAGGATCGGGCACTCGGGCACATTGCCGCCCTCGCATTCCGCCGAGACCGCCACGAGCGTACGCTCCAGGCGCTCAAGGTCGGCGATCTTGGCGCGGATGCCGTCGATATGGCGACGGGTCAGCGCCAGAACCTCGCCGCACGTCGTGTCGCGCGCATCGGTGAGACCCAGCAATCCCCGCAATTCCTCGATCGAGAAGCCGAGTTCGCGGCCGCGCAGGATGAAGCCGAGCCGCGCCTGATCATCCGGCGCATAGAGCCGGTGACCGCCCTCTGAGCGGTCCGGAACGCCGAGCAGCCCGATTTTCTCGTAGTAGCGGATCGTCTCGCTGTTGCAGCTCATGCGCTTGGCCAGTTCGCCGCGCTTGAGGACCGCTCTCGCAGCCGTGATCGCCATAGCGGAAAAAACCTCTTGAACCTGTAGTCGCTACAGACCGTAGATGTTGCTCGACGCGAAAGCGAGGGCCAATCAATATGAGCGACACAGCAGCCGAGATCGGACGAAAAGACGCGATGCCTGCCGCCCCGGAACGGCGCGAGGGGTGGTTCGCAGGCGGCGGTGTCGTCGGCGCGGTGCTCGCCTCGTCCTGCTGCATCGCGCCGCTGGTTCTGGTCACGCTGGGGATCAGCGGAGCCTGGATCGGCAATCTGACGGTGCTGACCCCCTACCAGCCGTATTTCGTCGCCCTGACGCTGGTGTTTCTCGGGCTCGGCTTTTGGCAGGTCTATTTCCGGCCGAAAGCGGCTTGCGCGGTCGGCGCCGCCTGCGCCCGCCCCATTGCCTCGCTGATCACCCAGAGCGCCCTTTGGATCGCCACCGTCCTGGTCATCCTGTCGATGACCAACGCCTGGTGGGCACCGTTATTCTATTAGGAGACCACGCATGAAACGCCTGTCGACCCTTTCCGTGGCCGCTGCGATGCTGAGCGTCGCCGGACTTGGCGCGGCCCTGCTTGCCCCGGCGGCGATCGCGCAAACGCAGACGGAAGCCGCTCCGGCGCTTCAGACCCAAACCTTCACGATCGAGAACATGACCTGCCCGACCTGTCCGATCACCGTCAAACTGGCGATGAGCGGGCTCGACGGTGTTACTTCGGTCGCGGTCGATCTCGACGCCCAGACGGCCACGGTGGTGTTCGATCCGGCGATAGTCACGCCGGGCGACCTCGCCGAAGCCTCGACCAACGCCGGCTACCCGGCGACAATCACCGGAAGCTGATCCGCCATGAAAGACAGGACGCTTCTCAAGACCGGCATTGTCGGCTCGGTGATCGCGGCGATCTGCTGCTTCACTCCGGCGCTGGTGATCCTCTTCGCCTTCGCCGGGGTCTCCGCCTGGCTGGCCTTCGCCGACTATGTGCTGTTTCCGCTGCTGTTCCTGTTTGTCGGCATCACCGCCTACGCCCTCCTGCTACGCCACCGCCACAAGAAAGCCGCCTGCTGATGGAACCTCGCTCCACCCTCACCTGCCCGCAATGCGGACACCAGGAAACCGAAACCATGCCGACCGACGCCTGCCAGTTCTTTTATGACTGCAAGGGCTGTGGCGCGCTGCTCAGGCCGAATACCGGGGATTGCTGCGTCTATTGCTCCTTCGGCAGCGTGCCCTGTCCGCCGATCCAGGAAGCGCGGGCGAGCGGCGAAACCGCCGCCTGCTGCGCGAGCTAGAGTTAGCCCATGACCCAGAATTTCGACCTCATCGTGCTCGGCGTCGGCATGGCCGCCGTCAGCGCCGCCAACAAATGCGCCGCCGCCGGCTGGTCGGTCGCCGTCGTCGACGAACTGCCCTATGGCGGCACCTGCGCACTGCGCGGCTGCGACCCGAAGAAGATGCTGCGCCGGGGCGCCGAGATCATCGACGCGGCGCGACTGATGCGCGGCAAGGGCGTCGAAGCCGGCGACCTTAAGATCGACTGGGCCGATCTGATGGCGTTCAAGCGCAGCTTTACCGACGCGATGCCGGACAAGATCGAGGGCGGTCTCGACAAGAACGGCGTCAGCACGTTTCACGGCCCGGCGCGGTTCCTGAACGACAACACGGTCGAAATCGGTGGAGAGACCCGGCTGCAGGGCCGCCACATCCTGATCACCACCGGCGCCGAGCCCCGGCCGCTGGAATTTCCGGGCGCCGAACACGTCATCGACAGCACGGCGTTTCTGGAGCTGGAAACGCTGCCGCGCCGCATCGTCTTCGTCGGCGGCGGCTACATCTCCTTCGAGTTCGCCCATATCGCGGCGCGGGCCGGCAGCGCGGTCCAGATCGTCCAACGGGGCGAACGGCCGCTGAAGGGTTTTGACCCCGACCTCGTCGACAGACTGGTCGCGCGCGGCCGTGAGGCGGGCGTCGCCGTCACCACCATGACGGACCTCACATCGGTGGAACGGAGCGGCGACGGCTACACCGTCCATGCCGAGACCGACGGCAAGCCCACGACATTCGCCGCCGATCTCGTCGTCCACGGCGCCGGCCGCGTGGCGGCGATCGACCGGCTCGACCTTGCTGCGGCGGGGGTCGAGGCGAGCGAGGCCGGCATCCGCGTCGACCGTCATCTCAAGAGCGTTTCCAACCCGGCGGTCTTTGCCGCGGGCGATGCCGCCGACACGGACGGGCCGCCGCTGACGCCGGTGGCGGTTGCCGAGGGCAAGGTCGCCGCCTCGAACATGCTGAAGGGCGATCACGCCACCGTCGACTATCGCGGAGTGCCGAGCGTCGTCTTCACGATTCCCGAGCTTGCCCGCGTCGGCATGCTGGAATCGGAGGCACGGGAGCAAGGCCGCAATGTCCGCGTGGCCTTCAACGACACCAGCGGCTGGTACTCCAATCTGCGGGTCGGCGAGACCCATGCCGCCACCAAGATCCTGATCGACGCCGACAGCGACGAGATCCTCGGCGCGCATCTGCTCGGACCGGAATATGCCGAGATCGTCAATTTCTGCGGCCTCGCCATGCGGCTGGGACTGAAGACCCGCGATCTGAAATCGATGATCGCCGCCTACCCGTCCGTCGGCTCCGACCTCGGCTCGATGCTGTAGCCCGCCTCGCAACGCACGCCTATCCGCGCGGGGCGAAATAACGGGTGGCGCCGTCCTCGCCGATGCCGGTGCGGGCAAGGCCGAGTTCGGCGAGATTGCGCAGCACCTCCTCGACATTCGCCAGCTTCTTTTTCGTCACCTTGCCGGCGAAGGCGGCGGCGAGCTGATTGGGCAGGACCGGCTCGGGGGCGCGCGCCAGCGCATCGCGCACGAGGCGGATCTGCTCGAAGGCGTCGGCTGGTAGCGCCGGCGGTTTGACGCCGGCCGCCACCACCGCGATTTCGGCCTCGATCTGCGTCGCGGCGGCCGGCTCGGCGACCTTGTGACCGAGTTTGGGGATCTGGTAGTCCGGCCGCAGCCAGCGGACATAGCCGCGCTTTTCCTCGGCCTGACGCTCCAGATTGAGCGCGACGAGACGGCTCAAAAGCTCCTCCTCGGCGGCCTCCTGGTCCTCGCTCTTGAATGGCGAGGGCATCGTGGCGCCGGGCCGGCCGACGAGGCGATCGCCAAGATCCTCCCAGCCATAAGCGGCGAAGACGGCGCGGTCGATGTCGTCGTGAATCTCCTTCAGGACGGCGATCAGCCCGGCATCGTAGATGGCGCGTTCCGCCTCGCTCAGCGGCGGAACGGCGGCGGGCTCTGCGGTTGCGCCCGGTTCTTCTCCCCGGCGGGGAGAAGGTGGCGCCGCAGGCGCCGGATGAGGGGTCTTGCCACCGCCTTGTCCCTCACCCGGTTCGCTTCGCGAACCACCCTCTCCCCCGAGGGGAGAGGAATGGGCGCCCTGCCCGGCACGCCCGACCCATTCCAGCGCGCGGACGCGCTCCAGCACGTTGTACAGCCCGGTCATGGTCAGAAAATCGTGCTCGGCGAGGCGCTGTTTACGGAAGGCATCGAGCCGCTCGCCCAGCTCGGCGAGATGCGCGCGACGCGCGGCATTGCCGGCATCCTCCGGCCCGCGCAGAGCGGGCGGCACCTCGGCGACGCAGCCGGGAAAGGGAAAGGGGTCGAAGGTACGCGTTTTGACGTAGACAGGGTCGTTGCCAACGCCGAGAAAGCCGCCGGCGGCGAGTGCCCACGAGATATGGGCTCGGGATGATAAAGCCGCGATCGTCTCGGCCCGATCTACACCGATGTTGACGAGTTTGTTGTCGGGACGGATGCTGGCATCGAGAAATTGGAAGAAGCGGTGGCGCGAGGTCTCGACCGTGGTGACGTAGCGAGGAAGCTCGGCGAGAAATTCTCGAAGATCAGAGTGCCTGCGTCCAAACCACCACCAATATTCGCGCCGGAACGCTTCTCGGTTTGACCCACGTTCGGGTTTTACTTTTGTCAGAACGTGCTGGAAAATCGGCGGAAATCGCTCGCGAACTTCCTCCTCCTTTAATGGATATAAATCGATCACTTTAACGCCGCGCGGCCGCTGGGCGATATCGCGCCCGTGTCGATAATCCAGGATATGGTTCTCAACTCCAGGCGCGCGTCCAAGTCCCAACGAGGTTGCCTCTGTAGGCGTTACAATGAACCCTGCGCCATGGAGCGCGACCCCCCTACTCGAAATTATGTCATTCGCCTGCAGACCGTTTGCCAAGGACAAATCCGCGCCGATCGTGAACTTCCCCGTGATCTTCCCCTCGCGTTCGGCGAGCGTCACTTGCGGCGTGTCGGTGTTCAGCCCCGCCTCGCCGACGACCTCCGCCAAAACACCCTCGTGCTCGCCCTTTTCGGCGACGGTCATGGCGATGCGCACGGCGGCCTTGTCCGCCGCCTTCATCCAGGGATGGTCGGCGACGGCGAAGACCAGGCTGAGCGGCTGTTTGGCCGACAGGTGCCGCTCGATCACCCGGCGCGAAAAGGTCTGGGTGATCGAATTCGTCGTGATGAAGCCGAAGCGGTGGGGGAATGTCGTCGGCGCCTTCGATCCTTGTCGCGGCTTGAACCCCTCGCGCAGATAAGTCGCCGCCTGGTCCCAGAAATGCATGACGAAATCGGCGCCGCCCGGCAGATGCGGCCGCGCCTTCCACACCGCCTCGGCATAGCCGTCGCCCAGCTCGGCGCGCATGTCCTTGCCGCCGATGAAGGGCGGGTTGCCGACGATGAACTCGGCCGCCGGCCATTCGGCGGCGCGCGGGTTGCGATAGGTGTAAAGCGGCACGGTGGCGTCGGGGTCGGGCACGTCCTCGCCGGTGATCGGGTGCCGCTTCCTGGTCACTCCATCCCAGCGCGACAGCGGTGCGCCGTCCGCGCCGCGCAAGAGCTCCTCGCCGTCATGGGTCAGGATCGCGTCCTGATGGCGGATGGTGCCATAGGCGTGCAGCACCGGCTCCTGCAGATAGCGCGGATCGACGGTGCGAAGCTGCCATTTGAGATAGCCGATCCACAGGACCAGATCGGCGATGGCGGCGGCGCGCGGGTTGATCTCCAGCCCGTAGAACTGGCTCGGCTCGACGGTCTCGGAGCCGATCGACAGCCCCTCGGAGCGGCCAAGGGCTTCCATCACGTCCAGCACCTCGCCTTCCAGCCGCTTCATCAGCTCCAGCGAGACGTAGAGGAAATTGCCGGTGCCGCAGGCCGGATCGAGGATGCGGGTGGTGCAGAGCCGGTGGTGGAAATCGCTGACGCGGCGCAGCGCCCGCTCGTCGCGGCCGGCCTCGCGGTCGCTCTCGGCGACGGCCTGGACGGTGCGCCACTCCTCGCGCAGCGGCTCGATGATGGTCGGCACGACCAGCCGCTCGACATAGGCGCGCGGCGTGTAATGGGCGCCGAGCTTGGAGCGCTCGCGCTTGTCGAGGGCGCGTTCCAAGAGCGTGCCGAAGATCGCCGGCTCGACCTCGCTCCAGTCGCGCCGGGCGGCGACCTACATTTCATGGATCGCCTCGCCGTCGAGCGGCAGCGCCGCGCGGCGCTTGAACAGCGCGCCGTTGAAGCGCTTGACGGTGGCATTGAGATGCGGCGCGTAGCCGCCGGTGTCCATCACCGCCCACAGCGATTCGAGGGCGGGGACAAAATGTTGCGGCGTTTCCTTCATGCGCTCCAGAAGCGCGACGAAGGAGTCCTTCGGCAAAAGCCCGACATCCTCGGCGAACATGGTGAACAGGCAGCGCATCAGGAATTCGGCGACGTCGCGGGGATCGTGCGCGGTTTCCAGGCCGCGGGCGATGCGGGCCAACCGCTCGGCGATGTCGCGGGTGACCTCGGCCGATTTCTTCGCCGGATCGAGGGAATGCGGGTCGAGCCAGACGGCGCGCAGGCGCGCGCGGATGTCCGGGTCGTGCAAACCGGCCAAGGGGATCTGGAAGGAGCGGCGGTCCGGGAACTGCGTATAGTTGCGGCCCTGGCCGGCGAAATTGGCGTAGAGCTCGATGACGTGGCCGACATCGACGAGAAGGACGAAGGGCGGCGGACGATGGCCGGCCGGCAGGTCGCCGACATAGGAGACCGCCTGGTTGTAGGCGGCGCGCATCGCCTTGTCCCAGGCGGCGGTGCCGCGCCGGGCGGTGCCGCCGCGCACCGGCGCGGCATGCGCCGGCAACAACTCGGCCTGACCCGGATCGGCGGCGGCGCGGCGCGCCTCGGTGGAGGACTGCTTGGCTTCGAGGATGAAGCTGTCGCGCCTGTAGCAGTCGATGCGGTGGGCGGTGGTCAGGCCGCGAATGCGATGGTCGACGCGCTTTTCAAAGACGTAGTCGTTGAACGCCTCGTTCGGGCGGGCGCCGTCCGGGCGGGGCACGCCCAAAAGATCGCACAGCTCGTTGATGAAGCTCTGGGCATTGGCCATTTCGGCCCCGCCGGTCTCCGCCCATCTCGCGATAAAGCGGTCGATCTCGGCCGTCTCGGTGTCACTCGCGCGCTCGTCCATGGAATCGGCTTCCCCCGTCACTGCGGGAGGTAAGCAAAGCTGGGAGTATCCGGCAAGCGGCTAGCGCGGCGCTGGTCCTTGGCCCGGCGCGCCGCGCCGCGCTTAGGATGGGCCTCACTCGCCGGGGGCCGCCTGCTCGGCTGGCGGCTTCGCCCGGGCCCGGCCCCGACTGTTGCGCGCCGCCTTGCGCCGCCGCAGCGCCCGCCGAACCGCCCGGCCCCGGGTTTTCAGCCAAACGCCGACATCCTCCACCCGCTCGACCCGGTCACCGTAAAGCTCGGCCAAAGCGTGCCGGAACTCGGCATAGCCGAAGCGGGCCTCGCCCTCGAGCTGGCGCATAACGATCATCCAGGCCGGCGAAACCAGCAGCGAGACCGCCGTCACGGCCAGCGCCAGGCGATAGACGTCGCCGCCGATCGCGCCCGAGGCGAAGGCGACCGCCGCCAGCACGAAAGAGAATTCGCCGATCTGCGCCATCGACAGGCCGGCCTCGACCGCCGTCTTGTGCGGCAACCCGGCCATCCGGATCAGCATCACATTGACGACGCTCTTGGCGATGATGACGAACACCGAGGCGATCAGCACCAGGGTCCAGTTCGCGATGATGTAATCGAGGTCGATCAAGAGCCCGATCGACAGGAAGAACACCACGAGCAGGATCGCCTGGATCGGCTCGACCACATGAATGACCGGCGAGCGCAGGGTCGAGGAGCCGACGACGAGCCCGGCGATGAACGCGCCATAAGCGGGCGACAGGCCGAGGAGGCCCGACAGCGACGCCGCCGCGAAGCAGAAGGCGAGCGAGCCGAGCGCCAGGATCTCGACATTGTTTTCCACCGCCGACGCGAAGGACGGCTTCAGCTTCGGGCCGCGCCCGAGAAACCACAACAGCGCCGCGAGCACCGCGACGGCGACGGCGATCTTGACCACCAGCACGCCCCAGCCGACCGCCTCCTCACCACCGAGCGATGAGGCGATGATCAGCATCGGCACCACGGCGATATCCTGGGCGATCAGCACCGCGACGGCGATGCGGCCCGGCTCGGCGCGCAGTTCGCCGAGATCCTCCAGCACCTTCATGGCGACCACGGTCGACGACAGCGCGATGATGAAACCGAGAATGATCGCCTCGGCGAGCGTCGCCTTGGAAATGAGCATCAGCCCGAACGAAATCGCCATCGCGGCGAGAAGCTGACCGCCGGCGATCTGCACCGCCGGTTTCAGCGACGCGACGAAGGCCTTCAGCGACAGCTCCATGCCAATGAAGAACAGCAGCATCAAGACGCCCATCTCGGCGAGCATGGTGACGTTTTCGTTCGAGGTAGAGATGATTTCGAGGCCCGACGGCCCAAGCAGTACGCCCGCCAGGATGAAGCCGACCAGCGGCGGTTGCTTCAGCCGCATCAGCCCGAGGCCGACGGTGACCGCCACCACGATGACGAAGGCGATTTCGGTCAATCCCGTGCCATGGGCATCGACGACGGCTTCTTCCACGCGTGTCTCCTCGTATTCCCGGCGAATCGCTTAGCCGCACAAATGATAGAGTAACCTTGGCGCAGGTGTGTCGCGGGGCGGCAAAATCCTTGACCGGGCCCCCGGTTTTGCGGGTCGGGCCGACGCAGCGGCGCGGTCCGGCCGACGCGGCCAACACCGCTTCGCTCGCGAGCCGGCCCTGGCCGTAACGGAGATCGCCTTGCGCCATCTGTTCAAGCAGAGCCCTCGGCACCATATCCCTCGCCTACCAGGCCGCGCAGGCTGACATCACCGAGGAACCATCCATGCCGACAGCCGACCCGACGCATCTCGCCGACCACCGGCGCCGCCTGAAGCGGGTCGCCCGCGTCGCGCGGCTGATGGACACGGCGATCCGCATTCCCGGCACCGGCATCCGCTTCGGCGGCGATTCGATCATGGGGCTGATCCCCGGCGTCGGCGACGCCGCCGGCGGGCTGATCGGCATCTACATCATCAACGAGGCGCGCCGGCTCGGCCTGCCGACGCACAAGCTCATCAAGATGGCCGGCAATCTGGGGATCGACTTCGCCGTCGGTTCGGTGCCGCTGGTCGGCGACGTCTTCGACGTCGTGTTCAAGGCGCACCGGCGCAACCTCGACATGATCCTCGACCATTTCGGCGAGGGCGACCTGTCGGCGCAGGGCGACATCGACCCGGAGGCGATGAAGGACATCACGCCGAAGCGAAATTGAGGCTCACCAGCGGCGGGTGCGGCGGAAATAAGCCTCCGCCTCGGCGCCGAAGGTTTGGCGGAGCCCCGTTTCCTCGCCCTTGATGAAGCGGTGGGTGATCACGAACGGGAAGACTGCCGCGACGATCAGCGCCGACAGCGCCCCGAACCAGAGCGCCGCGCCGAAGAGGGCCAGCGTCATGCCGGTGTAGATCGGATTGCGATTGAGCCGGTACGGTCCCTCGACGATCAGCGCTTTCGGCACATTGCGTGGCTCGATCGGCGTCTTCTTGCGCCGGAACCACAGCGCCGACCATAGGATGATCGCGATACCGCCGACGAAAAGCGCGATGCCGATCGCCGTCGTCACCGGCGAGGCGAAGCGCCAGAGCGGGAGCCACCAGGCGGCGAGCCATTCGGCGAGGATCGCCCCGAGCGCCCAGACCGGCGGCAGATCGGGAAAGTCACGGGGCATTGCCATGACGGCTCCTTTGGTGGTGGATCTTAAGCCAACATAGGTCGCGGCAGTGGGCCTGTGCCACCCCTCCCGCCGCCGCGATCTTGCCGCAACGTTTGGTCGGTGTATCATCCGACCTCACGGTGAGCTTTGGAGGTACCGCCATGCAACGCGCGATCGGCCTGAGAGTGCCGCTTTGCCTGTTAATTGTGGCGTTGACGGGCAGCGCCCCGGCTTACGCGGACGACCCGCTGCTGGACGACGCGGTCAGCTTCACCGGCCAGATCTTCCACCTCGATACCGCCGTGCCGGGGCTCGTCATCGCGGCGGTTCGCGGCGGCGAAAGCGCCGTGTTCGGCTTCGGGGAGACCGCCAAGGGCTCGGGCCGACAGCCCGACGGAGACACACGCATCGGCGTCGGGTCGATCACCAAGACCTTCACCGGACTGACGCTCGCCCATCTCGCCGCCGCTGGCACGGTGGATCTGACCGACGCGGCCGGACCGTATGTGGACGGCATCGACACATTGCCGGAGCGGCGGCACCCGATCCGCCTGCTCGACCTCGCCACCCATTCGAGCGGGCTCGGCCGTGAGCTCCAGCCTGTGGACGGCGCGGAGAAATACAGCGACGCCTCCTTCGCCGGGAACCTCGGCGGCGATCCCCTGCTTTTTACGCCCGGCACCGGCATCCTTTATTCCAACATCGGCTTCGACCTTCTGGCGATGGCGTTGTCCGGCGCCGCGAACCGGCCCTACCGCGATCTTTTGCAAGAAACCGTCCTCGACCCGCTCGGGCTGGATGCGACCGGCTACGCGCGACCGGAGGGCGACAACGTCATGACCGGCTATGACTGGAACGGCGAGGAAATGGACCCGGGCGAGCCCATCCCCAACCGGTCCGGCGCGTCCGGCCTCCACACCACGGCGAACGACATGATCCGGTATCTCAAGTGGAATCTCGACCGCTTCGGCGAGGGCATGGAGGCCCGGACGCTGAGCCACGCCGCCTATCTGGTCCGCGATGGCCTCAATCCGGTCTACGGCATGGACGAGTCGGGCCATATGGATGCGATGGGCCTCGGCTGGGTCGTCATGATGCCGGAGGACGACCGCCCGCTCATCCTCCAGAAGGCGGGCGGCACCAACGGCGTGTTCAGCTACATCGCCTTCGCGCCGTCGCGGGGCGTCGGCGTATTCATCTCGATCAACCAGTTCAACTTCTCCGCCTCGATCGCGATGGCGACCGTGACGAACGAACTCATCGCAACCCTTGCGCCGCGTTGACGGCGGGCGGTGGAGTGGGGCTAAGGGCCGTCCGGGCCGGGCCTTCTCCGGAAGAAGCTCCGTCGCGGACATAGCCCGCCGGCCCCCGAACGATTCCGGTGATCATTCGCGCTCGTTCCGTGGGCCGGCGGCGAGGCAAAGCGCCAGAGCGGTAGCCACCACGCGGCGAGCCATTCGGCGAGGATCGCCCCCAGCGCCCAGACCGGCGGCAAATCGGGAAAGTCACGGGGCATCGCCATGGTCGATCCTTGCGTCGATCGGGGTCGGGCGGAGACAATAGGACGAGGATCGCGCGGAGCGCCACCTTGCCCGCCTAACCCTCGGGCAAGTCCAGGGCCGGGCGTGCCGATTTCGGCATCAGGTCGGACGAATAGCCGTCATCGACGCGGTTGCGGCGCGCAGGTCCGCTTGTGCCGCAACGGCGAAGTGGTCGCGGCGAAAGCGGCCCGGCGACACGCCGAACAGGTCGCGGAAGGTCCGGCTGGCGTGGCTGTCCGAGGCAAAGCCCGCCTCGAAGGCGAGTTCGGCGATGCTTCGCACTTCCCCGGGTTGGCTAAGAAGCATCCGCAAGCGGTCGGCGCGTCGCGCCTGAACATAGTGTGAGACGCCGCCAAGCGGCTTGAACAATTCATAGAGCGTCGAGCGGCTGAGGCCGGATTCCGCCGCGATCATGGTCGGGCTGAGATGTTTCGCCGTCAGCTTGGCTTCCACCAGCGCGCGCGCCCTCGCGAGCTTCTTGCCGCCCGGCCCGTCGCCATTCGACGCAGCTGCCGGAGCTTGCAGTGCGATGGCCAGGAGTTCGCCGAAGGCACGCACTACCCCGGCCCCCGCGGCGACGGGAATGGCATGGGCGTGTCGCATCAGCGCGACCGTGACATCCGCGAGCAGGCTGGCCTGGGCCGCCTCGATCACGGTCCCATGCAGGTTAGCCGCATGGGGCGCCGCCGCTTCGAGGAGCGCAGGCGTCAGGCGGACTGTCATGAGATGGATGCGGTCAGCCGACATGCGCAGCGGCCGACCGGGATCGAACAGGGCGATTTCGCCATCGCGGATTTCGATTTGGCGATCCGGCAGCTCGACCCGCAGGGTCCCGGAAACGGCCAACTGAAGAAACACGTATCCGTTGGCGTTGGAGGACAACCCGTGCCGCTCGTGGCTCATGTCATGAAGCCGGCATTCATATAGAACGAGCGATCCCAGTCGTCGGGTTTCCACCTGAGCGAACGACTCCGGGCCGGCGACGATGGTGTCGGACAAATCGCCAAGCAGCGCCCGATAGATTGCGGACCGATCGACCGATGTCTCGGCAATACTGTCGAGCGGAGGAAGAGCGTCTGCCGCTTGCGAGACAAGATCCGCGATCATCTTCATTTCTACGATAGATGGACACATCCAATGCGGAGCCGCCGGGGGAATGGGGCCCCGACGAGATCTCCATTCTAGCAGATATCGCAGGCGTCGCCATCGGTTTGCGAGCACCGTCGCCAAATTTGCCGTTACGGCCGGACCGGCAGCCAAGAAGTCTGGACAGATGGATATATTCGGATTCTCGGCGACTGGATAAAATCGACTGTCGCGTCGACGGCAATGCCTTCCTGCGACCGGGCTACGTCCCGCCTTCACCTTCAGCAAGGACTGCCTTATGTCGCTTTCGTCGCTCTCTCGCCTGCCCCTCGCCGTGGCTCTCATCGTGTCGCTGGGGAGCGCTGCCTCCGCCGAAAATCGCGAAGTCACCGTCACCAACGCCAGCAGCGCCGCGATGATCGAGTTCTTCGCGTCGAACACCGGCACGAACAACTGGGAAGAGGACATTCTCGGCGTCGACGTGCTGGCGGTCGGCGAAGCGGTCGACGTGAATATCGACGACGGCAGCGGCGATTGCGTCTTCGACTTCAAGGCGACCTTCGAAGACGGGTCCAGCGCCGTCATGGGCAACGTCAATGTCTGCGAGATCTCGCAGTTCGATTTCACCGATTGAGCAAAGGGAGAGAGTTCATGAAAACATCGTTTTTCGCGGCCCTGGTCGCCATGGCCGGCATCGGCATCGCCGGCCCTGCCCTCGCCGACCCGTCCGGCAGCTATGATATCAGCGGCGTCAACCCGGACGGCACCCAGTACGAGGCCAGCGTGCTGGTCGCCAAGATCGGCGATGCGTTCACGCTGACTTACACGCTGGGCAACGGCAGCAAGGTTTCCGGCACCGCCATCGGCGACGACGACGTCTTGGCGATCGGCTATGCCGAGAAAGACGACACCGGCGTCGCTCTGATGTTCTCGGAGGACGACAAGTGGAAAGGCGTGTGGACCTATCTCGGCGCCAAGACGCTCGGCACCGAGGAATGGACGCCGCAGTGAAGCCCTGAAGCATGACGACGGGAAGGCCGGGTCACCGATGGTGATGCTGCCTTCCCGCTTGGACCTCTCCCAAACGACGGTGCTCCTCCATGTTCCGACTTGCGTCCGCTATCCTGCTGTTGACATGCGGTTTTCTCGCCGCGCCGTCGGCCATGGCGCAATCGGCCGAGGACGTCCTCAGCCAGATCGAAGCCCTGCACGGCGACGCCGATGGCTTCAGCGCCGCGTTCGACGTGCTGCAGCAGGCGATGGCCGACGGCGACGCGGCGACGGTGGCGGAATTCGGCTCCTATCCGCTGACCGTCCGGGCGAATGGCGAGGTCTACGACGTCCTCGAAGCGCAGGATCTCATCGACAATTTCGACAGCCTGATCGCACCGGACACCCAGACCCGCGTCGCCAACCAGGATGTCGGGGATCTGATGGTCAACAGCGAGGGCGTCATGATCGGCGCGGGCGAATTGTGGCTGTCCGCGGTCTGCGACGACAATGCCTGCAACAGCGCCCGCTGGCGGATCATCGCGATCAATAATTGAAGAGGACCCGGCGGTCGGGGCGGTTCGTCGCTCATCGCAACCAACCGCCCGCGCCCGATTTGCCCAAGCGATTCCCTCTCAATCCGCCATCGTCTCCAGGCTGGCATAGCCCTCGGCCGCGGCGCCGGCGTCGAAGGGGGTCGTCACCTCGACGAAGCTGTCGGGGTAAAAGCCGTTGAAGCGGGTTCGCAGCGACAGCGAATAGGCGCCGATATGGCCGATCTCGATCCAGTCGCCGGTGTCGACCGTCTCCGGCAGCCAGAACGGCCGCGACAGGATGTCGACGCTGTCGCAGGTCGCGCCGCAGACCTTGAAGGCCTGGATGTTCTTCGGATCGCCATTGCGGCGCGTGCGCGCTGGATCGGGGATGAAGCGCGCCGGCAGGGTGATCTTGCCGGTCCATGAATCCGACAGCGACGCCCAGATGCCGTCATTGATGTAGAGCCGCTTGCCCTTGCGCAGGAGCACGCGGACGATCAGTGAGAAGGCTCTGGCGACGATCACCCGCCCCGGCTCGGCGACCAGCGGCAGATCGTCGAAGGCCCATTCGGCCAGATCGGCGCGCAAGCGTGCCATGATCTCGTCCTGCCCCGGCATCTCGCGCTTCTTGCGGCGGGGGTCGTGGCCGTATTCGGCCGGAAAGCCACCGCCGACATCGAGCCCGGCGAGCGGCACGTCGGCGCGGTTGCGCACCCAGTCGGCCGAGGCCAGCGCCCGCTCGTAGGTCTCCGGGTCCTCGATCTGCGAGCCCACGTGGAAGCAGAGGCCCACCTTGAAGCCGATCTTGTGGCAGCGCTGCAAAAGCTCCACCGCGTGAGCGGGCGCGGCGCCGAACTTCTTCGACAGTTCGTAAGCCGCGCTGCCCTTGGTCTGCAGCCGCACGAACAGGGTGATGGTGCCGGGGTCGAGATCGAGGGCGCGGACGATGCGCAGGATCTTGGCGACCTCGTCCTCATGGTCGAGCGACATGACGCGGATGTTGTAGGTCTCCAGCGCCAGGCGGATATCCGACTGCGCCTTGACCGGGTGCATGTAAAGCATCTCGGCGCCGGGCTGGGCGGCCTTAACCGCGGCGAACTCGCCCGGCGAGGCGACGTCGAAGATTTTGATCCCCGCCTTGCTCAGGGTTTCGAGCACCATTGGCTCGCCATTGGTCTTGACCGCATAGGCGGTGTCGCCCGGAAACGCCGCCATGAAGCGCTGCGCGTCGGCGGTCAGAACGTCGGGGCGGAAGCAATAGACCGGCACGTCGGGGCGCAGCGTGAGGGCGGCGTCCTTGGCCGTTGGAAAACTCTGCAAGGCGTCTCTCCGCTGGGCTCGCGACCGATGGCCGTCCGGCTCGTCCGCAACTAGAGCACCGGACGCGAATGGGCAGCTTAGCCGATTCGGCGCGCCTTCGGGTGACAGGCGCTTGCGGGCCCCGCCACCCGACCTCTAAACAGGCGGGCACCGCAACAGGATCGACCGCCCATGTCCCTTCCCTCGCCCATCCCCGTGAAGCTTGCGCCACTGAGCGTCACCCGCATCACCGCCGACATCGAGGCCGGACGCACCACGCCGGAGGCCGTGATCCGGGAAGCGAACGCGCGCATCGACAGCCTGGACGGGGTGATCGGCGCCTTCGTCCGCCGGGCGCCGGCGGAAAGCATTGCCGCGGCGAGCGCCGCCACCGGGCCGCTTCGCGGCGTGCCCTTCGGCGTCAAGGACATCTTCGACACGTTCGACATGGCGACGGAGCACGGCTCGCCGATCTATAAAGGCCACCAACCGCTGGCCGATGCGGCGCTGGTCGCCGCCGCCCGGCTGCAGGGCGCGGCGATCCTCGGCAAGACCGCGACGACCGAATTCGCCTCGATGGACCCGGCGGCGACCCGCAACCCGCATGATTTGGCGCACACGCCCGGCGGCTCTTCCTCTGGCTCGGCGGCCGGCATCGCGGCGGGGATGCTGGCGGCCGCCTGCGGCTCGCAGACCGGCGGCTCGGTGATCCGGCCCGCCTCGTTCTGCGGCATCGCCGGCTACAAGCCGAGCTTCCGGCTGTTGCCGACCGTCGGCATGAAGGTGTTTTCCTGGACCCTCGACACCGCCGGCCTGTTCGCCGCGGGCGTCGCCGACGTGGCGCTGCTGGCGGAATGCCTCAGCGGGCGGGAGTTGACGGCGCCGCCGCTCGCCGACGCGTCGGGGCTGACGATCGGGCTCTATCGCACGGCGCTGGATGAACAGCTCGACCCGGCGATGGCGGCGGCTTGGGAGACGGCGGCCAAGGCGCTCGAAGCGGCCGGCGCCAAGCTCGTCGACCTCCCCGAGCCGGCAGCGCTGGAAGCGGCGCGCGCGGCGCATGGCGACATTCAGAATTTCGAGGCGGCCCAGGCGCTTCTACACGAGCGGACGAAGCATCGGGGCCGGATGGGACCGAAGGTGCTGGCGCAGCTCGATGAAGGCGCGGCGGTCACGGCCGAGGCATACGATGCGGGACGGCGCACGGCCCGGATCGGCCGGAAGGCGGCGGCGGCGCTGTTCGACACCTGCGACGCGCTGCTGGCGCCCTCCGCCTTCGGGCCGGCCCCGAAGGGACTCGCCACCACCGGCGACCCGGCGCTCAACAAGCTGTGGACGCTGACCGGCAACCCTTGTGTCAACGTGCCGGGGCTGGCGACGCCGGAGGGCCTGCCGCTCGGCCTGACGATCGTCACCCGCTTCGGCCGCGACCGGACGACGCTGTCTATCGCCAGGCTGCTCGAAGAACGCCTGCAAGCGGGATAAAGCGACGCCGGTCAATGCGGCGGGAATGCGGCGGGGGCGATCGGGAACGCACCTCGGTGCCCCCGGCGCCGCGGTTTCGCGGTTCCACCCAGCGCGCAAGTGGAGATCACCAGACATTTCAAGGCGTAACGCCAAGCAGGCCCAGCGGGACGCTTGGCCTTACCCCATAGCGGTTTCGGCTAGCTTTCGATCACGAAAGCCAGCGCGTGAAAAAAATATCGGACGTTCTTCGCGCCTGCATCCCGAGTCATTGCAGTGGTTTGCGGCAGTTCGCTCGAACCGTCAGTGCGGCGCAGCGACGAATTGGGGTTTACGATCGATTCAGGTTCGTTACCTTCTGGGCACATCTCGTCAACGAGGAGGCGATGCACATGGAACTGACGCGTTCGGTGAATTTGGTGATGATCCTGGCCGCATTCGTTTTTGTCGGCGCCATGGTCATGGGTGTCGTGCCCTGATATCGGATGAGATCCGACGCCGCGTTTCTAGCGGCCCCAATTCGAAAAAGCCGGGTCATCCCGGCTTTTTTTTTGCGTCATGGTGAGATATCTGCGCCGCCGGCAATTCAGGCGGCTGCCGCCTCGCTGGCGGAGCCTGCCGGCGCCGACGCCTCGTCGGCGCGAAGCCCCAGAATGTGGCAGATCGAATAGACCAGATCGGCGCGGTTCATGGTGTAGAAGTGGAAGTCGGAGATACCGCGCTTCTGCAAATCCAGCACCTGATCGGCGCAGACCGCCGCGGCGACGTGGCTGCGCGTCTGCTCGTCGTCCTCCAACCCCTCGAAGCGCGCCGCGAGCCAGGCCGGGATAGTGGCGCCGGTTGCCTGGGAGAAGCGGGCGACTTTGGTGAAGTCGTGGATCGGCACGATGCCGGGCACGATCGGAATGTAGATGCCGGCGCGACGGACCCGCTCGACGTAACGTTCGAAGGTATCGTTGTCGAAGAAGAACTGGGTGATGGCACGGGTGGCGCCGTTGTCGACCTTGCGCTTCAACAGGTCGATGTCGGTAACGAAATCCGGGCTCTCGGGATGCTTCTCGGGATAGGCGGCGACCGAAATCTCGAAATCGGCGAAGGCTTTCAGGCCCGCGACCAGTTCGACCGCGTTGCGATAGCCGTCCTTGTGGGCGACATATTCGCCGCCGACGCCGGCCTGGCTGTCGCCGCGCAGCGCGACGAAATGACGAACGCCTGTTTCCCAATATTGCCGGACGACAGCGTCCACCTCTTCCTTGGTGGCGTCGACACAGGTCAGATGCGCCGCCGGCGTCAACTGCGTCTCCTTCAGGATGCGCTCGATCGTCTGATGGGTACGCTCGCGGGTCGAACCGCCGGCGCCGTAGGTCACCGAGACGAAGCTGGGGCCGAGCGGCGCCAACCGCTCGATCGCGCGCCAGAGATTCTCCTCCATCTTCTCGGTCTTCGGCGGAAAGAACTCGAAGGAGACATCGATGCCGGACGTAGAAAGAGGATTGGGGCGGCTCATGACGACTTTCTCTTCTCAGCTGACAAGGGTTTGACGGGCGGAGGCGGTTGCCGCGACCAGGATGCGCGGGTCCTTCGCAATGCAGATCGTCACGGTGAGTTCCCCGGTCTCGCCGCCGCTGGAGACGAGGTGGTCGATGCTGACCTGCTCAAGACCTGCTTCTTCCAGATAACCGACCAGCGCTGCCTCGGAAAAGCCGAGGCGCAGATGCGCGTGCTCGGCGCGCAGGAATTCCAGCTCGTGGGGAGCGAAATCGATGATCGCCAAACGGCCGCCCGGCGCGACGGCCCGTGCCGCCTCCGCGATCGCGGCTTGCGGATCGTCGAGATAGTGCAGCACCTGATGGAGGGTCACGAGATCGAAGGCCTCGCGCTCGACCGGCAGATGATAGGCATCGCCCTGGCGCACCTGGGCGTTGACGATCTGTGCCGCATCGAGCTTGGCGCGGGCGATCGCCAGCATCTCACGCGAGGCGTCGATGCCGACCGCCCGTTCGCAGCGCGGCGCCAGGAGCTCGAGAATTCGCCCCGTACCCGTGCCAATGTCGAGGAGGGTTCCGATCCGCTTGGTCCCCAAGGCGGCGAGAAGCGCCCGCTCGACCTCGGCGTCGGCTGCATGCAGCGCGCGGATGCGATCCCAACGGCCGGCATTGCGTGCGAAATAATCGGCGGCGCGACGCGCCCGTTCGGCCCGCACCGCTTCCAGCCTCTCGGCGTCGCGTTCGATCATCGGGTCGGCCTCGTCCGCCCAGGATAAAAGCGAGCGCACCAGCCCAACCACCGACGCGTCGTCGCTGACACGGAAATAGGCCCAAGCGCCCTCCTGATATCGTGCCAGTACGCCCGACTCCACCAGCAGCTTCAAATGCCGCGAAATACGCGGCTGGGATTGTCCGAGAATCGTCGTAAGCTCGCTCACCGTCAGATCGCTCCGGGCAAGCAGCAGAACGAGGCGGAGGCGCGTCGGCTCGGCGACCGCCTTGAGGGCGTCGACGAGTCGATCGAAGGAAAGCTTTTGGATGTCCAGCATGACGCATCTCGATTACGATATAAAGATATCTTTATATGAAGAGCCTATTCGATGCAAGCGATTTTCGGCGAGCGCGGCGCTTTCGCGAAAACCGTTCGCGGACAGGTGCTGCCGGCGCTCGGAGAAACGGCGATGACCGCGTCCGAGCAATGCGCGCCGGCCGTTCGTCCTGGCGAGGTTCGCTTTGACGGGCCCGAGCCCAACTATGACGATGCGGGGTTGGTCTTCATCGGCCTCGTTCGGTCGCCCTGGGCGAGCCGGGACGAGTGTCCGAAAAACCTGTCCGACGCCCGCGAGCGTGGGCAACCCGCCCGGGTCGAGATCGACGCGCGCTGGCGGGGCGCGCTGACCGGGCTCGACGCGGATCGCTGGGTGTTCCTGCTGACGTGGCTCGATGGCGCCGAGCGGGACCTTGCCCTACAGGCGCCGCGTCATGCCGACGGCCCGCGCGGCACCTTCACGCTGCGTTCTCCGGTGCGCCCGAACCCGATCGGGCTGCACCTCGTTCGGCTGCTTAGTGTCGATCTTGATGCCGGAATTCTCACCATCGACGCCATCGACGTACGCGACGGCACGCCGCTCGTCGACATCAAGCCGTATCTCGCGCCCATCGATGCGCCGCCGGAGTAAAGGATGCCGTCCGACCGGCAAAAGCGCGTTGCCCGCGCGCTGACCGCGACGATCCCGCGCGCGCCTTTCCTCGACGCCGAGGCGATCCGCGCGGCGGCGCGTGCACGCCACATGCGGGCGCTGTCGCCCCAGAGCGCCGTCTGGCTGGCGACCGTGGCGCATATCCGACATGCCCATACCGATTACGACGCCTTGATGGATGAGGGTTACGACCGGGACGCCGCCCGCTTCTTCGTCATCGACGCCATCAACGCCGTGCTCGATCGCTGGGGCGCGACGCGGCGGCTCGATCCGGAGGCGGACAACGGCGAAGCGATGGCGGAAGACCTGCGGAGCGGAGCAACGACGGGCAGAGACGAACCTTATTCGTAGATCCACTGCTCCGGAATGCGGGCCTCAAACGCCTCGTTCACGACGATCCTGCCCGGCTTTTCGACCCACGCCACGAGGCCGCGTCGGTGCTTTGCCGCCGAAACGAAGCCGAGTTCGATGTCGCCGCGACCCTCATACCGCCTGGCGATCGCCCGACCCGAGAGCCGACACGGGCCGTTGTCGCCGTCGATCCGCAAGGTGACGCCGCCGTTAAACATCAGGATCGTGCGGGGCGGCAGCCACGAGAGGTCGGCAATGCCTTCAACGAGCAAATTGCCGCCGATCCATTCCGGCCGGATCTCGGGAATGTCGAGGCGTGCGGCGGTCTCGGCGAGTTCGTCGGCGGCCAGCAGCGAAAGCTGCCGCTCGTTACGGACTTCCGTGCCACGCGGATACCAAGGCTCGCGTCCGCTCGACCGGCGTGTGGTTCCGCCATGGCGATCGCCGGCGATGCCATCGAAGCCGAGATCGAGGAACGGGACCGGTGCCGTTTCGAAGCCACCGTCGCCCGTGCGAAACAGCCCCGTGACCGTGCCGGCCTGCTTTTTCGCGCGCGTTCGTAGCATGGATGCCCTCCCCCTCTTCGCACCGGCCGTCGATGATAGGATAATGGACCCTGAATCACGATGAACTCGAATCCAATCCAGACAATTTGCGGGGGATCAGGTGGAAAACCGGTCTCCGCTCTTCCTCCGGCAGTCCGCGCCGCCCTACCCCTCCGCCTCCGACCGCTCGCTTGCATCCGGTTCGTCCTTCGACTCGAAGGTCACGACCCGGTAGATGTAAACGATCACGATCAGACCCAATACGACATTGGACACGGGACCTACATAGGCTTCGACCGCCTCGTAGTTTTTTCCCAGCAGATAGCCCGCGCCCGCCAGCAGGCTGGTCCAGACGGCGCTGCCGATCGCGGACAGCAGGAGAAAGATCGGCAGCGACATCTTTGCGATCCCGGCGGGCACCGATATCAGCGTGCGGACGGTGGGGATCAGGCGGCCGAACAGGACGGCCGAATAGCCGTGACGACGAAACCAGGCGTCGGCGGAGTCGACGTCCTCGGGCGACAATGTCAGCCAGCGACCGTGACGCGCCGCGAGACGTTTCAGTCGGCGTTTGCCAATCAGTTTGCCGGCGTAGTACCAAGGAATGATGCCGAGGAGCGATCCGATCGTCCCGGCGAGGATGACGGTGACCATCGACATCTGGCCGATCGCGGCCTGATAGCCGGCCAAGGGCATGATCAACTCGGACGGAATCGGCGGAAAGACGTTCTCCAGGAACATCAACAGGGCGATGCCGAAGGCACCGAGGCTGTCCATCAGGGTCTTGACGAAAACGTCCATGCGAAAATCCGTGGCTTCCGGGGCTGTCCCTGTTCGACGGCGGTTGAGACCAGCGCGCCGCCGATCAACGAATAGCGACGCGCATCGATCCGGTGCGAGAGGAAATAATCCCGATGCGGCCGGCACCGGGCCGTGCCGCTGGCTTGCGGCTGTCGGCGGTCGATGCGCTTATGGAGCGATGACGACAGGACTTCAGAGCTTCGACAACTTCTCCTGGGCCAGCCTTTTGGCCGGCCGCGACGTGCTGATCTGCGATGGCGACGCGGACCGGGCGCTGAAGACCGCGAACGCGCTGGAGCGCGCCGGCGCCCGCGCGACCATCGCGGAGAGCCAGAGGGTCGCGCTCGACCGCATGTCCCGCCGCGATTTCGCCCTCGCCGTCGTCGTTCTGGAAGGTCAAGGCGAACTCGACGCCACGCTGTCGGGGGCGCTTGCGACGAGCGGCACGAAGCTGCTGCTTATGGTCGACGCCGAACGGCGCGAGGCCACCCGCAAGGCCAGGCCCAATGCGCGCGTCGCCAGTCTCGGGATGAGCGAGCGGCAATTGGTGATGTTCCTGACCGGGACGAGCGACGAATAGAGAGGCCATTTGGCCGTTACGCCAGCGCCGAGCCGATCGACGTTTCGATCTGCTGCTCGGTATAGGGCTTCTGCAACACGGGGCAGCTCTGCCATTCCTCCTCGATGCCGGCGCGGCCATAGCCGGTGGCAAAGACGATCGGCACCCCGGCCTGGCGGAAGCGTGCGGCGACAGGATAGACTTTTTCTCCCGCCACGTTGACGTCCAGGATCGCCAGGTCGACCTTTATGCCGGAGTCGATCATCTCATGGGCGCCGTTGAGGCGCATCGCGAGACCGACAACCTCACAACCCAGGTCGAACAGCATGTCTTCCAGTTGCATGGCAACGAGGCTCTCGTCTTCGACGACGAAGATCTTCAGGCCCTTCATGTCACGAGATCCATTACGCGGCTGAGATTTCAAATTCGTCCACCTCGGAGAGGGCGACATCGAAGCGACAAATGAGGCTGGAATTGCCAAGGTCAAGAGAAAGCGTACCAGCGAGTTCGCCCTCGATAATCCGCCTCAGCATGCGGACGCCGAAGCCGGAGGTCAGTTCGCGCTCCGGTGCGTCTTCCAGGGCTTCCCGCCAGGTCACGGCGAGATGACGCCTCGCTCCTCGCTCCGACACAGTCCATTCCACCTCCAGCGTGCCGGCGGCGGTCGCCATCGCCCCGTGACGGTTGGCGTTCGTGGCAAGCTCGTGAAAGACCATGGCAAGGGCGATGGCTGATTTCGACGTCAAATGGACTTCAGGCCCCACCATACGAACCCGCGCGGGATCGAAGCCGGCGAGTTCCTGGCGCAGCAGCACAGACAGGCCCGCAGCCTCCCAGCGACGCGCCGAAAGGACGTCGTGCGCCTGGCTCAACGCCATGATCCGCGCCTCGAAGGCATAACGAGCCTCCTCCGGGTCGGTGATATTTCGAAAACTCTGCCGCGCCATCGCCTGCACGGTCGACAATGTGTTCTTCACACGGTGGTTCAGTTCGTCGATCAAAACCCGTTGGCGTTGCGCCGCGCGGATCGATTCAGTCCGGTCGAAGCCCTGAACAAAGACACCGGATATCTCTCCGGCAGCATCGCGGATCGGGTTGTAGGAAAAGTCGATGAAGGACTCTATGGGTTCAGCCTGCTCTTGGGAGCGGATCATCACCCTGACGCCCTCGCCGGAAAAGCTGCGGCCTTTGCTGTAGACCTCATCCAGCATTTCGAAGAAGCCCTGCCCTTCGATTTCCGGGATGGCGGCGCGGACCGAGCGACCGATGGTGTCGCGCCCGCCGATGAAGCGGGAGTAGCTGTCATTGACGAAGGTAAAGACGTGATCGGGTCCCTGCAGCACCGCGATCATGCCCGGCGCCTGCCGGAACAAGCCCCGGAATTCCTCGGCCTGAGAGACCGATGTCTGATAGGCTTCCTCGACGTTTTGTGCGTGCTTGAGCAGTGCCAATTCGCTGGGAACCGCCCGGAACGGCACAGAACTGGCCTCCTTGAGACGAACGATCTCGGTCACGTCGATCGTATTCTGGATGATGAATTCGACCTTGCCCTCAACGTTCTTCAGCGGCGTATGCGTCGCCGTCCAGTAGCGCTGCTCGAATTCACCCCCGGCTTCCGCCGGGCGGGGAATTTCATAGGGAATAAAGGCGATCGTATCGGGCGCCCCACTCTTGAGCACCTCATCAAAGGAGGCCGTCAATCGGCGCCCGCCTTCGCCTTCATTGGGAAACATGTCGAAGAGCTTCTCTCCGACCAAATCCGCGCGCGTTCGCATGACGGCGTTCTCGTAGGCGCGGTTAACGGCCACGTAACGCAAGTCTGAATCCAGCACCATATAAGGACTGGGGAGGGCCTCGAAGAGGCGTTCAAATTCCAAAGATTTCATTCAGCGATATACTCTGCCGCCCACGGCGCTCGCGTTGTTTCCGCCCCGTCGTCGGCAGACCCCCTTACGCGGCACCATAGTTTGCGCTTCACTCACGCAGATCGATTTTTCCCAAGATCATCACGCGGTGATCGTACGATTTATTCGACACGGACGCCCGCCAAACTCAGAAAAGGCGCCGCCCCCGGAAGCTCCCAGTCTGCACTAACGCACGAGCGGGCATTCGGTTTCAACAAATATAGCCGGCTACGTTTTGGTTGGGTGGTTCGGAGGTGCGAAAGCCGATTTGACGTCCGACCGCGCAGCCACCGATTGGGCACATGGGCCGATGCGTAGAGGGCTTCTGGCGAACCGCCGAAGCGCCGCCTGCGATGGCGTGAAAACATCGCGACCGGCCCCTCGATTGTCGATCGGAATTCCGTTCGCCATCGGTCGCGCCGACCTGTTCGATCGCAAGCCGCCGAGGCGCAGAGGGCATGTAATCACAAGTTTTTTTAGTGTTCGCATGATCAATATTTAGCGGCACCTGGAATTGAAAAACGGGCGCAGGCCGTGCATTAGGTCTTCTGCGCTCTGGTGGCGGAGGCAGGCTGTCGCCGGCGGGCCGATGTCTCAACCCCCTCACCTGCTGGCGCTCTTGAGATGCAGCAAGGCTGCGGTGTGCATGCGAAGCCCCCCGGCCGGACGAACGAGCCGCGAAGCCGCTCCAGCGGATTCCACAAGGAGAGACCGATGCAGGATTCAGCCGAGATGGCCGCGGCCACGGACGCCACCACCCTCCGCCACATGGCGAATGCTATCCGGTTCCTGTCGATGGATGCGGTGGAGGCAGCCAAATCCGGCCATCCCGGCATGCCAATGGGCATGGCGGACGCAGCCACGGTGCTGTTCAGCCGGTTCATGAAATTCGATCCCGCCCGCCCCGACTGGCCGGATCGCGACCGCTTCGTCCTTTCCGCCGGCCACGGCTCGATGCTGCTCTATTCGGTCCTGCATCTGACCGGCTACGCAGACTTTCCCATCGACGAATTGAAGCGCTTTCGCCAGATCGGCTCGAAGACCGCCGGCCATCCCGAATTCGGCCACGGCGCCGGTATCGAGACGACCACCGGACCGCTCGGCCAGGGCCTGGCCACCGCTGTCGGCATGGCGCTCGGCGAGCGCATCCTCAACGCCCGCTTCGGGTCGGACCTCTGCGAGCACTACACCTACACGATCGCCGGCGACGGCTGCCTGATGGAGGGTGTCAGCCAGGAGGCGATCTCGCTCGCCGGCCACCTCAAGCTGAACAAGCTGATCGTCTTGTGGGACGACAACCACATCACCATCGACGGCTCCACCGACCTGTCGACCTCCGAGGACATGCAGAAGCGTTTCGAGGCCGCCGGCTGGAACACGCTGGCCGCCGACGGCCAGGATCCGGACGCCGTCGCGGAAGCCATCGAGGCGGCGCGGACGTCGGATCGCCCGACACTCATCGCCTGCCGCACGACGATCGGCTACGGCGCCGGCAAGAAGGCCGGCACCTCAGGCATCCACGGCTCGCCGGTCGGCGCCGAGGGCATCGCTTATGCCCGCGACACCCTGTCCTGGAACCACGAACCGTTCGTCCTGCCCGACGACGTCACCGATTTCTGGAAAGCGGTCGGCGGGCGCGGTGCGTCCGAGGCCGACGCCTGGGCCGATCGTCTGGCCAAGGCGGAATCGCAAAAGGCCGCCGACTGGAAGCGCGTGATGGCGGACGGGTTCGACGGCGACGCGGCCGCGATCCTCGCCGAGGTCAAGATCCAGCTTGCCGGGGAAAAGAGCGTCGCCACCCGCAAGGCCAGCCAGACGGTGATCGACGCCCTGACCGCGAAATCGATGAAGCTGATTGGCGGCTCAGCGGATCTGTCGGGCTCAAACCTGACCAAGGCCGGAGCGGCCAAGCCGATCTCGGCCGAGGATTACACCGGCAACTACATCTATTACGGTGTGCGCGAGCACGGCATGGCCGCGCTGATGAACGGCCTGTCGCTACACGGCGGCTTCGTGCCCTTCGGCGGCACCTTCCTCTGCTTCACCGACTACGCCCGCCCAGCGATGCGCTTGTCGGCGCTGATGGGCCGGCCGGTGATCTATGTCATGACCCATGATTCGATCGGCCAGGGCGAGGACGGCCCGACGCACCAGCCGATCGAGCATCTGGCTTCGCTGCGGGCGATGCCGAACATGAATGTCTTCCGCCCCGCCGACGGGGTCGAGACGGCCGAGTGCTGGGAATTGGCGCTGACCGCGAAGGCCACGCCCTCGACTCTCGTGCTGACGCGCCAGGGCGTGCCGACGCTGCGGGCGGACGGGGCCAAGGAGAACCGCTCGGCCAAGGGCGCCTATGTCATCGCCGCGGCTGACGGCAAGCGCGACGTGACGATCCTCGCCACCGGCTCCGAAGTGGGTCTGGCCGTGGAGGCCAAGGCGCTTCTCGCCGACAGCGGCATCAACGCCGCCGTCGTGTCGATGCCTTCCTGGGAGTTGTTCCAGGCGCAGCCCAAAGCCTATCGCGACGAGGTGCTCGGTTCGGCGCCCCGCGTCGCCGTCGAAGCCGCCAGCCCGTTCGGCTGGGCGCGCTATGTGGAGAGCGAGGATGATGTCGTCGGCATGACGACTTTCGGCGCATCAGCGCCCGGCCCCGACGTCTACGAACACTTCAACATCACCGCGGCCGCCGTCGCCGAGAAGGCGCGGGCAAAACTCGGCCGTTGATCAGCGCGGAAAACCCGATCGAGAACCGCGCAACCTTCTCGATCGGCCGTTCATCAGTCGGGTGAAGCGGCGGATTCAACGCGCGCGGCCCCTTGCCGGAAGCCGGCGCGGCGCTCTCCGAGCCGATGGCGGGGCAAGCGTCTATGCCACCTCGAACCAGGTCTTCATGCCGGCGACCTGGTGTTCGAGCATGTGACAATGCAAAAGCCATTTGCCCGGATTGGACGCCTCAAGCGCGATCTCAATCGTCTCCATCGGCGCGTTGAGCACGGTATCGCGCCAATCGCCATTCGGATCGGCCTTGCCGTCGCGGGTCAGCACCTTGAAGTGGTGACCGTGCAGATGCATCGCATGCGGCCAGCGTGTGTCGTTGAAGATCGTCAGCTTGACCGTCTGCCCTGCCGAGGCGCGAAACAGCGGTTCGTCCATGTCGCCGGCCACGCCATTGAAGGCCCAGACGCGTCGCAGCTTCACCAGCTCCTCGAAACCGCGCTCACGTCCCCCGACCATCGCCCGTTCCATCGAGCCCATGGCGCCGCCTGACATGTCGAGCCGGACGTCGAGGGCTTTGTCCATGTCCAGCGCGTGGCGCATGGTTTCCGCCAGCGGCTGGATGTCGCCCGGTTTTGCGGGCAGCGCCGCCTGATCGCCATAGACGAGATCGGCGGCATCGATCCAGGCCCGGTCCGCATAGACCTTGATGGGAACGCGCGCGCCGGGTTCGGCCTGACAATCGATGACCACGTCGGCCCGCTGGGCCGGAGCGAGGACAACCACGTCGTCCTTGAGCCCGCGTGGCGCGACAGGATGACCGTCGACGGCGATCAGGCGTGGGGCAAACCCTTCGAGCGAGACCCCCAGGATGCGGGCATTGGCACCGTTGATCAGGCGCAGCCGGATGCGCTCGCCGGCCCTGACAGGCAATTCGGGTCCGACGGTGCCATTGACCGTCACCACATTGCCGACGCGCCCGCTATGCCCCCAATCCATGAGGCTGCCGAGGCTTTCCTCGTCGAACATGCCGTCCTTGGTCAGTCGCCAGTCATCGATGAACAACGTCAATTCGCGATCGGCGCCGCGCCAGGGCTCCGGCTCCTCGACGATCAGCGGGCCGCTCAGGCCACGCGCCATCTGCTCCCAGGAACGGTCATGGCTGTGATACCAGAAGGTACCGGCGTCCGGCGCGACGAAGTCATAGTCGAAGCGGGCACCCGCCGGGACCGCATCCTGGGTCAGGCCAGCGGCGCCGTCCATAGCGTTGTCGATCCGGATGCCATGCCAGTGCACGGCCGTCGATTGCGGCAGGTCGTTGACAAGGCTGCGTCGGACCCGCTCGCCGGCCTTGACGCGGATCGCCTCGCCCGGTGTGGCGCCATTATAGGCCCAGACCTTGGTCGGACCGAACGAGTCGGCGGGCAGAAGCTGCGCCACTCCAGGAGCCGCGCGCAGTTCCGGCAAGGGTTCGGCCGCGGACGCAGCACGGATCGCGGCCGGCGTGAGTGCCGATCCGGCGAGAGCAGCCGTACCCAGCATGAAGCGGCGTCGGGAGATCATGGGTATCCTCGAAGATTCAGGCCGTTGCGGCATAAGAAATCGGCCGGAGCGGCGCGGCGCCCAGGAGAGCGGCGCAAATTATAACATGAACTGCGGGCACCCCAGTCGGGGATGCCCACCGTCGATCATTTACTTTTCGCCCGCGCGGCGTTCAACGAATCGTGCCGCGTGCGGATTTCTTCGGGCCAGGTCGACTTGAGATAGGAGAGCACCGCGATGATCTCCTCATCGCTCAGCATGTCCTCATAGGCCGGCATCGCCGACTCATAGTCACCCCCGACGATAGCCGCCGGCCCCAGCTTGGTCAGCCGGAACAGGGTCTCGTCGTCATGGTGCCAGGTATGACCGCTGTCGTCATGCGGCGGCGCCGGCATCAGGCCGTCGGGATCGGGAGAGCGCCAGTCCGGCTGCCCCTTCAGATTCTCCCCATGGCAGGAGGCGCAGTTCGCCGCGTAGAGCGACTGCCCTTGCGCCACCACGGCCGCGTCAGCAGGGCGCAACAGCCCCGCCTCCCCGACGCCAGGAAGCGCCATGACGGTCCACAAGCCGACTCCCGCCGCAATGATCACGGCTAGAATGAGCCCCCACCGCATCATCGGGCAAACCACCAGACAAAGCGGCCGACCGCTTCGGCGCCATGCCATGGGAGCAGGTGCGCCATCACACCAGCCCTTCCGGTTCCTTCGCCGCGCGAACCAGCACCGTCGTACCTTCGGGCACGCGGTCGTAGAGATCGATGATCTCGTGGTTCAGCAGCCGGACGCAGCCGGAAGACACGGCGCGACCGATCGAATTGGCCTCCGGCGAACCGTGGATGCGGTACAGCGTGTCCCTGCCGTTCTGGAAGAGATAGAGCGCCCGCGCGCCGAGCGGATTGTCCAGCCCGGGTTGCTGGCCGCCATTTGCGGCGGAATATTTCTCCAGTTCCGGCTGGCGGGCGATCATCTCCGTCGGCGGCGTCCAGGTCGGCCAGTGGCGCTTGTACTGGATCGTCGCCTTGCCCGACCAGGCAAAGCCGGCACGCCCAATGCCAACCCCGTAGCGCAAAGCCTTCCCGCCCTCCTGGACGAGGTAGAGGAAGCGCTCGCCTGGATCGACGACGAGGGTTCCGGGAACCTCTCCCGTGGGGTCGTCGACGAGCTGACGCCAATATTGCGGCGCGACCACACCCGGTGGAACCGCCGGGATCGGATAGGGCTCGGTGGAGATTGGCCCGTAGGAAAGCGGATAGGCCGGAACCGGGGCGGGTTTCGGGGCCGGCGCAACCGGTGGCGGCGAGGTGACACAGCCGCTGACAGCCAATGCCGTCGCGGACAGGCCGGCGCCGAGGATAGCGCGTCGTGTAAGCATAGGGATAATCCTGATTCAATAGAATTTGCGGCCGAGTACGATCGGCCGGAGACGGCGAGAATCAGGCTCTAGGCGGTTTCGTCAGGGGACGCGGCGTCCGTGATCGCCCCTGGAGATCGACAGTTCGCTTGTGAAAGGCGCGATCGCTGCCGGCGGCCAAGACGGCGGGCGAGAGAATAGCGATCAGATCGACGACACAGCGGCTGGACTGCTGGCCTTTCGCCGCCATGCCGCAACGCTTGCCCGCATTGCTCCACGCGCGCGCCGTCGCGCCGCTCGCCTCCGGGATCGAGATATCGATCGCCGGTGCCTGCACCATGCCATAGGCGGGCGTCAGCAAGATCGGCAAAATCAAAAGGAGCGTCAACAAGAACCGCATCATAGCCAGTGTCTAATTCATCATCCCGTCGAATTGAAGGCGCGGAAATACAACGCTGCGTGATAATTCGGCGACCGCTGCAGACTGGCGATCCTTTTGAACCGCGGGCCCGCCGGAGAATCCACCGGGCCCGCGGTATTTCTTGCGCGGCGTCCGGCGTCGGCCGGCCTGGGCCGCGCAACGCCGAAGCGGGCGCGAGCCTATTTCGCCGCGACGATCAACGGACCGTGCATGCCCATTTCGTAATGCCCCGGAATCAGGCAGGCGAACTCGAACTTGCCGGTCTTGGTGAAGGTCCAGACGATATCGCCGTCCTCGCCCTCGTCCAACCGGATGGCGTTGGGGTCGGCATGTTTCATGTCCGCGGACATGGCCATCTCGCCCTTGTGCTTCTGGTTCGCCTTCGGCGTACCGATGACGAACTCGTGCTCGAGCACGCCTTCGTTCTCGATCGTGAAGCGGATCGTCCGACCCTTCGTCACTTCGATCCTGGAGGGCTCGAAGATCATGTCGCCGTCCTCGGTCTCCAGCATGGTGATTTCGATGGTCCGGTCGACAGCGTCGACCTTGCCGGGCTTGCCGACGGCCATTTCCTTGTTGTCACCGCCGGCATGCGTTCCGCCGGCAAACGCCGGGGCGGCAATGACCGTGGATGCGAAAGCGGCGGCGATGATCAGTTTGTTCAACATAGGTCGTTCCTCGTTACTCACTTGGGATGTGCCCTTCCGATCTGCGGCCGTTATCGGCCGAAGCATTTTCCGCCACGCGGTGTCTGCACCGCGCGGATCTGGAAGGAGTGCTGATAGTCGAAGGTTCAGGGATGCCGACCGGAATCCAGCGTCGGACCGCGTTCAGGAAGATCGGCTTTGAAACCGAGAGTCATCGGAAGCGATCGGATGCGACATGGCCACAGGAGGCGGCATCGAGATGTCAGGCGCGTGGAGGTCCGACGCCCGTGTCGACCGGCTGTCCGATCAGCACCGCGACATGAGAGGGAATGCGAGCCTTGGGCCGCTCGGCGCCCGTCGCTCCATAAGCCATAGCAACGTACTTGACCGGACAGTCGCTACTACATGAACTGTCCGTCGCGCCATGCTCGCCGGCGAGGGACACCGCCGAGTTGGTCACGCCGTGTCCTTGATCGCCGTCGATGGAAAGGGCGGCGCTCCAGGAGGCAACGTGACGATAGGTCGGAGCCGCTCCCGCAGGTGCGAACTGCGACAACAAAACCGTCAGCGTCACCAGGACCGCGGTCAGCAGTCTGATGGTCGCTCGCTGCGGGTTCGTCGATCGCGTCATGCTCTTCCCGGTAACAACTTCAGCATAATCCGTCGATCCTGAAATCTTGAATAGATTTGGAGAGACATCTCGATGCCGTGTTGCAAGCACGTCGGCATGACATCCGTTCCGAGGATTTGTCGGAACGGATGGATTTCATCGAAAAGTGGCCGTTGTCAGACTGCGAGCTTTCAGAAGATGGTATCCTCGCTCTGGCCTCAGCCCTCGCGATACCACTTGTCGTAGTCCCAGGTCTTCGGCGCCCATTCGTTCTGGCCGAAATTGGGCTCGTGCGGCGCCACCACAGTGTGCGACACGATCTCGTCGAATTCCTTCTGATCCAGGCCGACATATTCGAGGAAAATGTCCAGCGACGGCGGTTTGCGGCCTTCGAACTTGTCGACGAGTTCCTGGCCGCGCTCCTTGGTGATGCGGCCGTTGCGCAGGTCGAGGGCGACCATCTGGCTGACCCGGCTATAGCCGCGCTTGAGATATTTGATGTAGTCGCGCATGCCCTGCATGAAGCATTCGATCTTCTCGTAAGGATATTCCTCCCACGGCATGCCCTCGACCTGATCGCCCTTCCAGCCGAGTTCTTCTTGGATTAGCCCGACATTCTTCTTCACATCCCAGGGAATGTAGGAGCCCAGGCAGACGGATTCGTAACGAAGCCGCTTAAGATCGCGCAACTTCGGATAGGTGTAGGGAAGCAGGTCACGCGGATCGAGATCGAAATCGCCCTTGATCATGCCGTACATGTCCTCGGCGGTGATGCCGAGATTGACGAAGCGGTTGAACCGCGTCTCGTCGACCTGCTCGATCTCGTCCTCGGCATAGTCGTAATACTGGGTGTATTCCGACGAGGGCTCGCCCCAGAAGACCAGCGGCACGTTGAACTTGATGGCCATATGCATCGGGTAGGAGAAGATGCCGGTGTGGCAGTGCCAGCAGAAATCGCCCTTGCGGCGGAGCGATTCCAGCATCAACCGCTTCACCACGCGCCAGTTTGGTGTGAAGTTCAGGACGTCGACGCCGAGCTTCTTGAAGGTGCGGGTGTTGTTCTCGATCAGCGTCTCGCGCATGAAGCCATGGTCAAAGCGGACGACCAGCGGCTTGATCTTGTATTCCTTCATCAAATACCAGAGCGTATAGGTCGAATCCTTGCCGCCCGAGAACGGAATGATGCAGTCGTAGTCGTACTTGCCGCGATGCCGCTCGATCAGTTCGTCCAGCTGATGCTTGCGCGCGGTCCAGTCGATCTTTTCGTCGCGATGCTCCTTGCCGCGGCAGACGTTGCACACGCCCTTCGTATCAAATTCGATCGTCTCGTAGGTCTCTGGCAGAAGGCAGCTGCCGCATTTCCGCAATTCGGTCATTTCAACTCCATTCGGCATTGTCGGGCGCCCTAAAGCGCGGCCCACATGGCAGGATTAAGGACACGCGGATCGGTGATCCGCCAAGGGACCCAGATCGGCGCGTTCGAGCGTGACTCCTGAAGCGGCGGCAGCGATCTCAAGCAGTTCGCGCCGGCTCGTCGTTCCCACGATCGCCCGGCTGATGGCCGGATGCGAGAGCACACCGGCGATCAGTCCCTCTATCAGAGGCCGTTTCGAAACCCTGCCAAGACCAGCCTCCATGGTTCACCCGGGACGCCCAAACCCGCGGAAATCGGGTATCATGTCATTGCGGAGCGACCATCCGAGGGGCCTTTGAACCCGCCGCAGTGAGTTTCGAAACGGACTCTCAGACCGAACCCCGCTTCGGCAAAGGTTGCGCGCAGTCCCGTAACGGCGTCACGGAGCGGCCCGAACTTGGCCGGGATATCCTCCGGCTTCTGCAACAACAAGCCTTGCAGAAAAATCGATCGGGCGTGGACCTCAACGCCGCGACGGGCCAGCGCGTCAAGCTGACCGCCCTCGTCCAGGCGACCATCGACCGCATTGATCGGCAGTTGCACGATGTCGGGGTCATAGCGCTGGAGTATCCGGTCGATCTCGACCCCATCATAGACCGAAACTCCGATCTTCATCGCCCGGCCGCTCTGCCTGATCTCGTCCATGCGACGCCACACGGCATCGCCGAAGGGGCCGAGAAGGTCGGCGGGGTCGTGAATGAGAAGACCATGCACCTGCTCAACCTTCAGGTTCTCCAGGGATTGGATGAAACGGCGCGCGATGCTATCGGCCGCCGCATCCGGACCTGCCGCATCCGCCACCTTGCTCGTCTTGGTGACAATCGCGAAGGAACGCGTTTCCGTGGCGGCACCGATGACGGTCTCGCTATCGCCATAGAGCGCGGCGGTGTCGATCAGGCCGATACCGCAGGACGCGGCGGTTCTCATGATCGCGCGCGCTTCGTCGATGGCTACCCTGCCGGCCGCATTGGTGATGCCATAGTCGACGCCGAACTGAACGGTTCCCAGACCGAGCCGCGATGCGCCGTTCGCTTGAGGATCGCTATGGTCAGCTGTTGAGTCGGAGAACATTCCTCACAGCCTCCGCCACGCGCCGGGCATCCTCAACCTCCATCATCGGATAGTATGGAATCGAGAGGGCCCTGGCATAGTAGCTATCGGCCCCCGGCAGATCGAGAGCGCCATAGCGCTCGGCGTAATAGGGCTGCCGATGGATCGGGATATAGTGGACCTGGGTTCCGATGCCCTGCTGGCGCAACTCGCCCATGATCTGTCCGCGATCTTTTCCGAGTGCCTCGAAGTTGATCAACAGCGGGTAGAGATGCAGGACAGGATCGACAGAGGATGCGATCGCAAGCGGGCGCACCAGATCCCCGAAACCGTCAAACAGACGATCATATTCCGCCTTGATTGCCGCCCGGCGTTCGGCAAACATCGGGAGCTTGGCGAGCTGCGATTGCGCCAGCGCGCAGGCGAAGTCGGGCGCGCGGAAATTGTAACCCAACTCCTGCATCTCGTAATACCAGGGGTTCGGTGCGCCGCCGTGCCCGAATGCCATGTCGGCATTCTTGAACTGGGACGGCTCGCGTACCATCCCATGGCCACGCAGCAGGCGCAGCCGCTCGATGAGCGCCTCGTCGTTGGTGGTGATCACCCCGCCCTCGCCCATGGTGATCGTCTTGACCGGATGAAGCGAAAACACCGCCATCGCCGAATGTCGGCAGGCGCCGATCAATGCCGCAGAACCATTCTCCTCGCGGTAACTTCCGCCGAGGGCGTGACAGGCGTCCTCAACCAGCATGATGCCGTTTTCGTTGGCGATCCGGCCAATCTCGGGCATATCCACCGGTTGGCCGTTGAGATGTACGACGACCGCCATCTTGACCGGCTTTCCGGCTTTGTCGATAGCTACGCGGAAGGTCTTAGAGGCCGTTTCGAAACCCTGCCAAGACCAGCCTCCATGGTTCACCCGGGACGCCCAAACCCGCGGAAATCGGGTATCATGTCATTGCGGAGCGACCATCCGAGGGGCCTTTGAACCCGCCGCAGTGAGTTTCGAAACGGACTCTCAGGCGTGACCAGTCCGGTATCCGGATCGGCATCGGCGAAGACGATCTCGGCGCCCGCGTATCGCATCCCGTTGGCCGAGGCGAGGAACGACATCGTCGGCGCAATGCCGAGGTCGTCGCTATCTACGCCGCCAGCCAGGGCCGCCAGATGCAGCGCCGCAGTTCCGTTGGCGCAGACCAGTGCGAAACGGGAGCCGACGGCCTCGGCAAAGCTCTTTTCGAAGGCTTCGACCCGAGGCCCCGTCGTCAGCCAGTCGCTTCTCAGGCAATCTGCGACCGCGGCAATGTCCTCGTCGTCGACCCAATGCCGCCCGTAGGGAAGAAACGCCTCCGCCATCAGGTCAGATTCCGGCCTTCGCAACGACCTCGTTGAAGCCCGCCTCGTCGAGCCACACGTCGTTGATGTCGCTGGAATAGGCAAAATCCTCGGCGACCTTGTCGGCGTCGGGATAGAGTTGCTCGTCGCCGGCCCAGAAACGGTAGGTCGGCAGGATCGCGTAGCGATCGCCCAGATCGACCGTCATCCGGGCATCATCGCCGGTGACCATCACTTCGTGCAGCTTTTCGCCGGGCCGGATGCCGACGATCTTTTGCGGCAGCCCAGGCGCAATCGCCTTGGCCAGATCCGTGACCTTCATCGACGGGATCTTGGGCACGAAAATCTCGCCGCCCTTCATCATCTCGAAGGAGGAAAGGACCATGTTGATCCCCTGCTCGAGGGTGATCCAGAACCGCGTCATGTCCGGGTGCGTGATCGGGATGAAATCGGCTCCGTCGGCGACGAGCTTGCGGAAGAACGGCAACACGCTGCCGCGCGATCCCATGACGTTCCCGTAGCGAACGACTGAAAGTCGAAGCCCGGACGAGCCGGCGATGTTGTTCGCCGCAATGAAAATCTTGTCGGAGGCGAGCTTGGACGCCCCATACAAATTGATCGGGTTGGCGGCCTTGTCGGTCGACAGCGCGACGATCCGTTTGACGTTCTTGTTGATCGCCGCGCGAACGACGTTCTCCGCGCCGATGATGTTCGTCTGCACACATTCGAATGGGTTGTATTCGGCGATCGGCACATGCTTCAGCGCGGCGGCGTGGACGACATAGTCGATATCAGACATCGCCATTTCGAGACGCGGCTGATCACGCACATCGCCGATGAAGTAGCGAAGACACGGATATTCCTGGTCGCTGATCTCGAGATTCATCTCGTATTGTTTGAGCTCGTCGCGCGAAAAAAACGACGATACGGCGCGGCTTGTAGCGCGCCAACACGGTCTTCACGAAGCTCTTGCCAAACGAGCCCGTTCCACCCGTGATCAAAATGGATTTTCCGTCGAGGTCGGGGACGGGATTCAGGAAGTCACGCGAAGTCATGCCAGCTTTCGAACCTTCTTCGGTATTGGACAAGAAAAGACGGGCCTAAAAGCCTACGCCTCTCAAAACGGACCTGGATAATTCAAAAATGAGATGGCGGACAAGCAGGACATGGCCCCAAAGAACCAAACATTCCGCCTCGGCCGACCTGGCACGAACGGCGCCGTTCATTTCCCTTCATCGACCTTGGTCTGCGGCTATGAGCGCTCTCAGGCTTTTCCATCGAAACGGCCACTGGGCGCTATCGTGAGGGAAATTCCGCTGCGCTATTTATTCAAAGCCGCTCTAATTCACGCAACGCGGCCTGTAAAGCGCGAAAACGAATGAGCCAAGCGCTGTCCTCACCAACCTTGGCAAGTCCGAACACCCAGGCGGAGGACTAACCTGTTGCCACCTCCGCTGCAAGGAAGCCGGCACGGCCAGTCCGCCGGCCCGGCGCTGCCATATGTGGCGCCGATGGTCGAGACACGGCAGGCTGGTCCCGCAGGTTGGTATTACCCACTGCAATCCCTTCGTCGCATCGCGATGAATGGGCTCATTCGAGACTCCGGGACGTCCGGCCGGAAGTATGTTTTCTGTTGCCCTTCGAGCCTTCGGGCTGTTTATCCGGGAGGCTCTTTTTTCGGCTCGCCTTGAACCCTGGACTTGGACATAGCGCATGATGATCACGGTGATTGGTAGCGGCTATGTCGGGCTGGTGGCCGGCGCCTGTTTTGCCGATCTCGGCAACGAGGTCATTTGCGTCGACACCGACCCCGCCAAGATCGACATGCTGCGACGCGGCCAGGTGCCGATTTTCGAGCCGGGTCTGGAGCCGCTGCTGCAGCGCGGCCGACAGTCCGGACGGCTGGAATTTACCACCGATTACGACCTAGCCGTCGGCCGCAGCAACATCTTCCTGATAGCCGTCGGGACGCCTCCCGACGAAGACGGCAGCGCCGATTTGCGCCATGTCCTGTCCGCCGCCGCGGCGATCGGCGATCGGCTGACGCAAAAAGCGGTGATCGTCAACAAATCGACGGTTCCGGTGGAGACCGCGGCGAAGGTCGAGGCGGTGATCGCCGCGAGGCTCCGGTCCCGTGGCGTCGATGTGGAGTTCTCGGTGGTGAGCAACCCTGAATTCCTCAAGGAAGGGGCTGCCATCGCGGATTTCACCCGTCCGGATCGCATCATCATCGGGAGTTCCGATGCGTGGGCGACCGAGATCATGCGCAACCTGTACGCGCCTCTCAATCGTCGCCAGGACAAGATCATCGTCATGGATCCGCGGAGTGCGGAACTGACCAAATACGCGGCGAATGCGATGTTGGCGACGCGCATCAGCTTCATGAACGAACTGGCGCACCTTGCGGAAGCCGTGGGAGCGGACATCGAAGCGGTGCGGCGCGGCATCGGAAGCGATCCCCGCATCGGCCTTCGGTTCCTTTATCCCGGCTGCGGATATGGTGGTAGCTGCTTCCCCAAGGACGCGCGCGCGCTGATCAGCATGGGCACGGACCGTGACGTGCCGCTGCGCGTCATGCGGGCGGTAGAAGAGGCCAACGAACGCCAGAAGCACGCGCTGTTCGAAAAGCTCGCCGCCTTTTACGGCGGCGAGACGAATCTGCAAGGCAAGACGATCGCGCTCTGGGGGCTGTCATTCAAGCCCGATACGGATGACATGCGCGAAGCGCCCAGTCGCGTACTGGTGGCGGACTTGCTGTCCCATGGCGCTCAGGTGCGCGCCTACGATCCAGCGGCGATGACACAGACACGGCAGATTTTCGCGGATGCTTCGCGGCTCACCCTGTGTCCCAGCGCCGCCGATGCTCTGGAGGGGAGCGATGCCCTTGCCATCGTGACCGAATGGCGCGAGTTCCGCAGCCCCGATTTCGGCGAAATCGCGTCGCTGTTGAAGGACAAGGTGATCTTCGACGGACGCAACATGTACGAGCGTAGCGTGACCGATGCCGCCGGGCTTGCCTATTTCGATATCGGACGAAATCCCGTCGCCCGCCGGGAGTAGAGAGAACCGCGCAGGTCTCGGCGGCCCCCCGGCGATGAACCCGGCCTCAACGATCGTGAAGGTCGGATTTGTCGTAACCGGCAGCGGTGAGAGCGACGTGTTCGGCCGGGTGCACCTGCGGACCGCCCTGCATCATGGCGAGCACCTCCTTGCCGGGGCTGAATTCGGTGACGGTCGCCTTCAATAGACGCAGGGCTCCCGCGACGTCATTGACGTCGATCAGACGCCGCATCTCGTCGAAGATACGCACGATGACGCCGCGCTCGATTGCGCGCGGGAACGCCACGAGAATTCCGTCGATATCCGTCTGCGCCAACGTCTCGCGGGAATCGAACAGCTCCTCATAAAGCTTTTCGCCCGGCCGCAAGCCCGTATAGACGATGTTGACGTCGATATCCGGCCGCAAGCCGGAGAGACGAATGACATTGCGCGCGAGATCGGCGATCTTCACCGCGGCACCCATGTCGACCACGAAGATCCGCCCCCGTTCCTCGGGGTCCTCCAGGCTATGGGCGGCCGATTGCAGCACCAGAAGGCAGGCTTCCGGTATCGTCATGAAGTAACGTTCGATCTCCGGATGGGTGACCGTCAGCGGCCCACCGGCCTTCAATTGCTTTTCGAAAAGCGGAACGACCGAGCCGGCCGAGCCAAGGACATTGCCGAAGCGGACGGTGATGAAACGCGTTCCGGCCTTATCGGAACCCAGATCCATCGCCTGGCAGAACATCTCCGCCATGCGCTTGCTGGCGCCCATGACATTCGCCGGATTGACGGCCTTGTCAGTCGAGACCATGACCACCGCGCCCACCTTGGCGCGCATCGCGGCCTCCGCCACGTTGCGGGTCCCGATGGTATTGGTGAACAGTCCTTCGAGCGGCTGCGCTTCGACGATCGGAACATGCTTCAGTGCCGCGGCGTGAAAAATGACGTCCGGCCGGTGCGCATCGACAATGCGGGCGATCGCCTCCTTCTCACGCACGTTGCACAACAGCGGATGCAGGGCGTATTGGGGGTTGCCTCGACGCAGTTCGCCGTCGATCGCGTAAAGCAGGTACTCACTGGCATCCACAAGGATCAGGCTGGCCGGTTCCAGGGCGACGATCTGACGGACGAGTTCCGATCCGATCGAACCGCCCGCTCCGGTGATCAATATCTTCTGGCCCTTGATCATCGTCGCCATTTTCGGAACGTCCAGGCGTAGCGGCTTGCGCTGCAACAAATCCTCCAGCTTGATCGGGCGGACTTCCACTTCCGCGCCGACTTCGCGCAGGTCGAGAACCTTGGGCAAGCGCAGCATCTCCAGACGATGCTCGCTGGCGATGTCGATCAAATCCTGAATCCGCGCGTGGCGCTCGAAGTCCTCGCGCGTTCGCGTCAGGATCAAGGCTTCGGGCCGGCGCCCCCGTCGATCGAACCGCCGGATGATCTGCGGCAGTTTCTCCATCCCCCCCAGTACCGGAACGCCGCGAATGAACCGGCCGGTGCGGCGTCCCCGCTCGTCGATGATCGCCAGAACATCGAAGGATTGTCCGCTTCGTTCCGCGATGGTCTTCAAGAATGTCTCGGTGTTATCGCCGGCGCCGATCAGCAAAACGCGCTTGGCCGAGCCGCCGTCCCTGTCCCGGGCGCGGCGCGTATCCCGCCAGTTGCGATAGACCCGATAGACGGCGCGTGGCGTCGCCAGCAAGACGATCAGAAACGCCCATGCGATAATCATCGACGAGCGCGGGATCGCCTCCAGCCGCACCAGCAGGAAATGCGCGACGATGAAAATCGCAACCGAGATTGTAGCCGCCTTGATGATCGCCACGAGATCCGGGAGCGAGGCGTAGCGCCAGACCCCCCGGTTCATCCCGAGCACGAATCCGACGATGCCAACGACTGCGCCAAAAACAAGCGTCGCAAGGCCATATTCCAGCAGGTTGGAAAGGACCCTATCCAGATCCAGCCTCAGGACCAGAGCCAGAAACAGCGCCGCGCCTCCCATGACGGCATCATGGACTAAGGCTATACCTCGAATGAAAAGCATTCGAGAGACGTGACTTGAACTTGCCATAACAACCATCCACCCGCAGTGGAAATTTAAAGGATTAAGAGTTTCTTACCCAAAAAATCCGTCGAGGGATAGGCTGAGCCCCCCCAACCCCAGACGAGATCAGCATAGCATGCTTCATGGCTAGAATTCGGCTCGGCGCCAAGTCGGCCGTATCACAGCCACCACCCGCTCGGGCGAGCAGCTGACCGAGGTGGTTCATTCGTCGATTATCGCCACCAGGGTCTGGAGCTTGAACTGAAGGTGCTCCTTCATCAAACGGCCGAGAAGAGGGGCGTCCCGCCTCGCAAGCGCGGCATGGATGACCTCGTGTTCCCGCGTCGCGGCGAGCCAGCGCTCGGGTGTCAGATTGGCTTGATAGCGCGCCCGGTAGACACGCCGCGCCACCATGGCGTGATGCTGGATGAGAGTGGGGTTGCCGGCGGCCGTGAGTATGGCCGCGTGGATCGCCTGGTTGATCTCGAAATAGGTGGGGCGATCCTGCATTTCGTGGCTTTCGCGAAGACGGCGTGTCAGTTCGCCGATCGCCGCAATATCCTCATCCGAGGCTCGTTCGGCCGCCAGTTCGCCGGCCAGGCCTTCCAGCACCGCGATCAACGGGAACAGTTCCGCCAGTTCCGACAGGGTCTGCCGCGCCACGACGGCACCCCGGTTCGGGACGAGTTGCACGAACCCCTCGTGCGCCAAAACCTTCAAGGCCTCACGAACCGGCGTGCGCGACACGCCAAAACGTTCGGTCAGTGCTTTCTCAGGCACTTTCTCGCCGCCCTTCAGCTCGCCTTCCATGATCATCCGCCGCATCCGGTCGGTCAGTTCGACCGCCAGCGCGGGACGCGTCAGGAAGCCTTCGGGGTTCAGGTCGGCAAGGCTCATGTCTCATTGTCCTGCGTCAGTATAGCGATCCGCCAACAGGCCGTCGCGCTTGATCTCGGTCCCACCGCAGCCCACGGCGGACGGGATGTCTGCTGCTACGCCGCCGCGAGCGGCCGGTCCAGCGCGCCGGCGAGAACCTCGGCGACATGAACCGCCTTTCGGCCTGCACCGTCGGTGATCTGGTGGCGACAGGAGGTGCCGTCCGCGACGATGATCGCATCCTCCGACGCACTTCGCACGGCTGGCAACAAGGACAACTCGCCCATCGCCAACGACACGTCGATCGTCTTGGCATCGTAGCCGAAAGCGCCGGCCATGCCGCAACATGAAGATTCGATCACCTCAAGATCGAGGTTCGGAATCAGCCGCAACGCGCCTTCGACCGCCGACATCGCGCCGAACGCCTTTTGGTGGCAGTGTCCGTGCAGGTAGGCCTTTCGGTCCAGCAGTCCGAGCGGCAAGGACAGGCGGCCAGCCCGGTTTTCGCGGACCAGAAACTCCTCGAACAGCATCGCGCCGGCGGCAACGGATTCGGCGTCCTCTCCGGGCACCAGCGCCAAGAATTCGTCGCGCAGCGTCAGGATGCAGGACGGCTCGAGACCGACAATCGTCCGCCCCGCCCGCACATGCGGTAGCAGCGCTGCGATCGTACGCCGCGCCTCCTCCCTGGCTCGATCCGCCATGCCCGCCGCGAGGTAGGTCCGGCCGCAGCACAGCGGCCGCTCGCCAATGCCGAGACTGGCGGTCGCAACGCTGTAGCCGCCTGCTTCGAGGACCTTCACTGCAGCACGCAGCGTCTCGGGGTCGAACCAGCGGCCGAAGGTGTCGGCGAAAAGAACCACACCACGTTCGCCCGCTCGCGGCAGCGGCTCGCCCCGATCCCCCTCCCCGTCGCGGAACCAATCGCGCCGAAAGATCGGAAGCGTCCTGCGGCGGGAGAAACCGAACAAGCGCTCCGACAGCGCGGCAAACCCGGGAATGCGATCGCGCAGCGCCAGCAATCCCGTCAGCCGCGCAGCCACCGGCGCATAACGCGGTAGCTCGGCGATCAATCGATCCTTCAGCGAAAAGCCCTTGGCCTTCCCGCGCTGGTAGAGCACTTCCGCTTTCATTTTGGCCATGTCGACGCCGGTCGGACATTCGCGGCGGCAGGCCTTGCAGGAAACACAGAGCTTGAGCGTCTCGGCCATGTCGTCGGAGGCCAACGCATCGGGGCCGAGTTGCCCCGACAGCGCCAGGCGCAGGGTGTTGGCACGCCCGCGCGTCACGTCGTTCTCGTTCCGGGTGACGCGGTAGCTCGCGCACATGACGGCCCCAGCCATCTTCCGGCAGGCGCCGTTGTTGTTGCACATCTCGACGGCGCCCTGGAAACCGCCGGCCGCTCCGGGCCAGGCCGACCAGTCAAAGGCCGTCGTGATGTCCTCAACCGCGTAGCCCGGCGGGTATCGCATCAGGCCGCGGTCATCCATCTTCGGCGGATGGACGATCTTGCCGGGATTGAGCAGCCCAGACGGGTCGAAAGCGGTCTTCACCTCCTCGAAGGCGCGCACGATGCGCGAGCCGAACATGACCTCGTGGAACTCGGAGCGGACGATGCCGTCGCCGTGTTCGCCGGAATGCGAGCCCTTGTATTCGCGCACCATCGCGAAGGCCTCTTCGGCGATCGCCCGCATGGTGGCGACGTCCTTGTCCAGCTTGACGTTGAGCACCGGCCGCACATGCAGGCAGCCCTCGGAGGCATGGGCGTACCAGGTGCCGCGCGTGCCATGGCGCTCGAAGATCGCCGTCAGCCGATCGGTATAATCGGCGAGATGTTCCAGCGGCACCGCGCAATCCTCGACGAAGGAGACCGGTTTGCCCGCTTCCTTCATCGACATCATGATGTTGAGGCCCGAGGCGCGCAGGTCGGCGATAGCGGCCTGCAGCTTGGCGTCCTTGACCGCAACGACGCCGCCTTCTTGTTCGCCTCCCTTGCCGAAGCCGTAGCCGAGATCGCTCATGACGTCCCGCAGCGCCTCGATGCTGCGTTCGTTCTCGTCCGCCTCGTCGGCGAATTCGACGAGGAGCAGCGCCGCCGGATCGCCTTCGACGAAGGCTTCGAGCGTCGGCACGAACATGTCGATCCGCCGGGCGAGCGCGATCATGGTCGAATCGACGAGTTCGACCGAGGTGGGTTTCAGCGCGACGATGTGCTGCGCGGCCTCCATCGCCGCCCGGAAGGTCGGGAAATGGCAGGCGCCGAGCAGTTTGGTGGTCTTCGGCAGTGGCGACAGAGCGATCTCTATGACCGTCGAAATTCCCAGCGTGCCCTCCGAGCCGACGAGGAGATGGGCGAGATTGATCGGCTCGGTGGCCGGCATCAGCGCGTCCAGATTATAGCCGCCGACCCGCCGCTGCACCTTCGGGAACCGCGCTTCGATCTCGGCGGCCTCGCGCCGGCCGAGCGCCAGCATGGCGGCGACGAGATCGCGCGACGGCTCGTCCGGGGCGTCCTGATCAAGGCGGGCAAAGCGGCCCCTGGTTCCGTCGGCGAGGATCGCGTCGATGGCGATGATGTTGTCGCGCATGGTGCCATAACGCAGCGAACGCGAGCCGCAGGAATTGTTGCCGGCCATGCCACCGATCGTCGCCCGCGAAGCCGTGGAAACATCGACCGGGAACCACAGGCCATGCGGTTTCAACAGCCGATTGAGGTCGTCCAGCACGATGCCCGGCTCGACAACCGCACGGCGGCCTTCGACATCCAGTTCCAGCAACCGGTTGAGATATTTCGAGGTGTCGACGACGAGCCCCGAATTCAACGTCTGGCCGCATTGCGACGTGCCGCCGCCCCGCATCGTCAGCGGCAGCCCCTCCTCGCGAGCCGCGTCGAGCGCGGCGGCGACATCGTCCGTCGTCTTCGCCACCACCACGCCGGCCGGCATGATCTGGTAGATCGAGGCGTCGGTCGCGTAGCGCCCGCGAGAAAAGCGGTCGAACAGCACCTCCCCGGCAATTTCTTTCGACAGCCTGCGGGACAGGCCCGGCCGGATCATCTCACCCACGATTTCGGATCTCCACTGCGGGAAAGCGCCATTCGCCGCTTGACAGAAATAATGAATTCATAATTCAATATGACCGCAATTAAGATGTGCCGGCAAGAGCGCATCGCAGGAAAGGGATCGGATGCGGCAAGGCGTCACGATCTCAGGGGGACTGATCGTGAGCTATCAACCGGGACGGCATTTCCTTCAGATTCCGGGGCCGACGAACGTTCCCGATCGCGTCCTGCGAGCGATGGACAGACCGACCATCGACCACCGCGGCCCGGACTTCCAAGTTCTGGGCCAGCGCGTGTTGTCGGGCATCCGCACGATCTTCAAGACGAAGAATCCCGTCGTCATTTACCCGGCCTCCGGAACCGGCGCCTGGGAAGCGGCCCTAGTCAACACGCTGTCGCCCGGTGATCTGGTGCTGATGTATGAGACCGGGCATTTCGCCAGTCTTTGGAAGAAACTGGCCGAACGCCTTGGTCTGAAAACGGAATTCATTGCTGGCGACTGGCGCCACGGCGCCGACGCTCAGGCGATTGGCGAACGCCTTGCGGCCGACAAGGGCCACGCGATCAAGGCGGTCTGCGTCGTCCATAACGAGACCTCGACCGGCTGCGTGTCGTCCATTGCCAATGTCCGCAAGGCCATCGATGCGGCGAGCCATCCGGCCCTTCTCATGGTCGACACGATCTCGTCGCTCGGCTCGATCGACTACCGCCACGACGAATGGGGCGTCGACGTCACCGTCGGCGGCTCGCAAAAGGGACTGATGCTGCCGCCCGGCCTGTCATTCAACGCCCTATCTGACAAAGCGATCGAAGCGTCGAAATCCTCGACGCTGCCGAAATCCTATTGGGCCTGGGACGAGATGCTGCCGGCCAACGCGAACGGTTTCTTTCCGTTCACGCCGGCGACCAATCTGCTCTACGGCCTCGATGCGGCGATCGGGATGCTGCACGAGGAAGGGCTCGACAACGTCTTTGCCCGGCATCAACGCCACGGCGCGGCGACGCGCGCGGCCGTCGCGGCTTGGGGCCTGGACGTTCTGTGCGCCGAGCCGGCCGAGCATTCGGGCGCTCTGACCGCTGTGCTGATGCCGGACGGGAGCGGCGCCGACGCTTTGCGCAAGATCATCCTCGAGCGCTTCGACATGTCGCTCGGTGCCGGACTGTCGAAGGTGGCCGACAAGATTTTCCGCATCGGCCATCTCGGGGACTTCAACGATCTCATGCTTGTCGGTACGCTGGGGGGCGTCGAGATGGGCTTGCGGATAGCGGGCGTGCGGCACAAGGCAGGCGGCGTGGAGGCGGCGATGGAGGTGCTCGCCTCGGCGACGGAGAGGCAGGCACAACAAGCAGCAGAGTAAGAATCGGGCGGAGGAAACCGCCCGTCCGAAAATAACCGGGAGGAAAGACAATGAGAATTCGCACATTGATGATGGGCGTCGCGGCAGCGGCGCTTTGGGGAACGACGGCGAGCGCCCAGGAGGTCCTGAAACTGGGCCATGTCGGCGCGCCGGGATCGCTTTACGAATCGACCGGCAACAACTTCGCCGCATGCGTCGACGCCAGCGGCAAGGCGACCGTCGAGGTCTATGGCTCGTCGCAGCTCGGCAATGACGAGGAGATGCTGCAGAAGCTCAAGCTCGGGCAAATCGCCTTCTCGATCCCCTCCTCGATCATGAGCTCCGTGTCGCCGACCTTCGGCATCTTCGAGATGCCCTATCTGATCAAGGACCGCGACCACATGCGCAAGGTCCGCGACGAGATGGGGAGCACCTTCGTCGACGCGGCCAGCGACAAGGGCTACCGGATCATCGGTTTCTGGGAAAACGGCTTCCGCAACGTGACCAACAACGTCCGGCCGGTTACCGTGCCAGCCGATCTGGAAGGCATCAAGCTGCGTACGCCGAAGGGCGAGTGGCGGGTGAAGATGTTCCAGAGCTACGGCGCCAACCCGACACCGATGGCCTTCTCGGAAGTGTTCACGGCGCTGAAGACCGGCGTCATCGACGGGCAGGAAAACCCCCTCGCCCAGATCTATTCCGGCAAGTTCCAAGAAGTGCAGAAATACCTGTCGATGACGGGGCACGTCTATTCGCCGGCCTATCTGGCCAGCTCCGCCAAGCAGTGGGAAGGCTGGGACGACGAGCTGAAGGCCGCGATCCAGGATTGTGCGGTCAAGGCCAGCGACTTCGCCTATGACGAATCGGCCAAGCTCGACGGCGAACTGGTCGACAAGATCAAGGAAGCCGGCGTCGAAGTGAACGAGGCCGACAAGGATGCCTTCATCGAGGCCTCCAAGCCGATCTACGAGGAATTCGGTCAGCAGGTCGAGGGTGGCCAGAAGCTGATCGAGGACATCCAGGCGCTCGCCTCCAGCTCATAAACTGAACGCCGGTGGCGCCCGCGCCACCGGCCATCCTTCATGCGGCACGGCCCGTCCGGCGGACGCCCGTCCTATCATTATTGATCATCGACAAATGGGGCGCCCGAACGGGCGCGGGAGGCCGAATTGCGCCTGATGGCGAAGCTTCTGGGCGAGGTTCTGACCTGGGTGGTCATTACCCTCATGGTTGGCCTCACGACCGTGGTCGTGGTGGCGGTGATCTTCCGTAAGGCAGGGGCTTCGCTCTCCTGGTATGACGAGGTCGCCTCGGTGCTCCTGGCATGGACCACCTATTACGGCGCCGCTCTCGCCGCGCTCAGGCGCGGCCACATCGGCTTCGATGACGTGCTCCTCGCGCTGCCGCGGAAGGCGCGCGGCGCGGCGGTGATCGTCGCCGAAACCCTGGTGATTTCGTTCTTCGCGCTGCTCGCCTGGGCGGGGCTCGAGGTCCTGAGCATCCTCGAAGGCGAGACGCTGGTCAGCCTGACATGGGTGCCGGTCTCTCTCACCCAATCGATCATCCCGATCGGCGCCATCCTGTTCATCGTCGCCGAACTTCTCAGTCTGCCCGACTACTGGCGCGACGTGATGGCCGGACGCTCGGTGGAACACGCGGTCATGGCGCATGGCGCAACGCCCGACAAGGATCAGGCCTGATGTTCATGTTCGCTATCTTCATCGCGCTCGTCGCGATGGTCTGCATCAACGTGCCGATCGCCATCGCACTGGCGCTGGCGGCGGTCCTTGCCATCGGGCTGACCGACGGAGCCGGCGCCCTCGTGACGATCGCGCTCGATATGTATTCGGGCGCGAAATCCTTCTCGCTGATCGCCATCCCGATGTTCGTGCTGGCCGGCGCGATCATGAACGCGACGGGCATCACCCGGCGCCTCATCGCCTTCGTCTCGGCGATCATCGGCTTCGTGCGCGGCGGCCTGGCGATGGTCAATGTCGGCGTGTCGCTGTTCTTCGCCGAAATCTCGGGCTCGGCGGTCGCGGACGTAGCGGCAATGGGCTCGATCATCATTCCGGAGATGAAGCGGCGCGGCTATCCCGCCCCCTTCGCGGCGGCGATCACCTCATCCTCGGCCTCGCTGGCGATCATCATCCCGCCATCGATCCCGATGATCCTCTATGGTGTTTCCTCCGGCGCCAGCATCGAACAGCTGTTCGTCGCGGGTGTCGTGCCGGGGCTGCTCGGCGCGGCCGGGTTGATGGGTGTGGCCTACTACTACGCGGTCAAATACGACTGGCCGACCGAGGATGCCTTCAATCTCCCAGCGCTGCGCGCCACCTTCATCGACGCGCTACCGACATTCTCCCTGCCGGTGATCATTCTCGGCGGCATCTTCGGCGGGTTCATGACGGCGACGGAAGCAGCCGGCATCGCCGTCGTCGCGGCGATCCTGGTGGGTGCCTGGTACCGGGAGGTCGACTGGCGCCAACTTAAGGAGGCGATGCTGGAGGGTGGCATGCAGACGGCGGTCGTCATGCTGCTGGTCGCGACCTCCGTCCTGATGGGCTCGTTCCTGACCACCGCCCGTGTTCCCCAAGACATTGCGGCGGCGATTTTGGACCTCACCAGCAACCAGTACTTCATTCTTTTGATCCTCAACGTCTTCTTCCTGGTCATCGGCTTCTTCCTGCATTCGGCCGCGGCGATTATCCTGGTCGTCCCGATCATCACCCCGCTGATCCAGCAGGCAGGGATCGATCCGGTGCATTTCGGTCTGGTCGTCACGCTGAATCTGGCCATCGGCCAGCAGACGCCGCCGGTTGCTTCGGTGCTGATCACGGCCTGCTCGATCGCCAAGGCGAACATCTGGGAGGTGACGAAGTGGAACCTGCCGCTGATCGGCGTGCTCCTGTTTGTCCTGATCATCAGCACTTACGTGCCAGCCATCCCGATGTTCCTCGTCGAATACTTCTACAGGTGATTTCATGTCCGATAACGAACTCCTCTACGAGGTCCGCGGAACCACCGGCTGGGTCACACTGAACCGCCCGCAGTCCCGCAACGCGCTGACCTTCGGCATGTATGACGGTCTCGCCGAGATATGCCGGACGGTCCCGACCGACGGCTCGGTCAAATGCCTTGTCGTCACCGGTGCCGGCGAGAAGGCGTTTGCCGCCGGCACCGACATGACGCAGTTCCGCGGCTTTAACACCGATCAGGACGCGCTCGACTACGAACACCGGATGGACGTCGTCCTCGGCGCGGTCGAGGCCTGCCCGGTGCCGACCATCGCGGCGATCTCGGGCGCCTGCACCGGCGGCGGCGCGGGGATCGCGGCCGCCTGCGACATCCGCATCACCACGGCGGATCTCCGCTTCGGCTTTCCGATCGCGCGCACCCTCGGCAATTGTCTGTCGATCGCCAATCTCTCGCGGCTTTCCAGCCTGATGGGCGCCGGCCGAACCAAGGAGGTCATCTTTACGGCGCGGCTCGTCGGCGCCGACGAGGCGCAGGCGATCGGCCTCGTCTCGGAGATCGTGCCCGATCACGCCGCGCTGATCGCCCGCGCCGAGGCGCTGGCCGCGCAGCTCGCCGGACACGCGCCGATCACCCTGGCCACGACCAAGGAGGCGCTGCGGCGGCTGCGCATCGATGGCGCCGGCGCCGATGACCGCGACCTGGTGGTCAAGGCCTATATGAGCGAGGACTTCAAGGAAGGCATGGAAGCCTTTCTCGGCAAGCGCAAACCCCAGTGGAAAGGCCGATGATGACGCCCTCCGCGAAAGGCCCGCTGGAGGGCATGAAGGTCATTGAGCTCGCCCATATCATGGCGGGTCCGGTCTGCGGCATGATGCTCGCCGACATGGGCGCCGACGTGATCAAGGTCGAAAAGCCCGAAGGCGACGACAGCCGGCGCTTCCTGCCGCCCGATATCGGCGGCGAATCCGCCGCCTACATGATGATGAACCGCAACAAGCGCGGGGTCGTCCTCGACCTCAAGAGCGACGACGGCAAGGCGGTGTTGCGGCGAATGCTGGAGACCGCCGACGTCGTCATCGAGAACTACCGCATGGGGACGATGGAAAAGCTCGGCCTCGGCTACGAGGATTTGCGCAAGGCGAATCCGGGTCTGATCTATTGCGAGATCTCCGGCTTCGGCCGCAGCGGTCCCTACGCATCGCGCGGCGGCTTCGACCTGATCGCGCAAGGCATGAGCGGGCTGATGTCGATCACCGGCGAAGGACCCGGCCGGCCGCCGGTGAAATCCGGCGCGCCGGTCACCGACATCACGGCCGGCATCCTCGCGGCGCTCGGCTGCGCCAGCGCTTATGCGCGCAAACTTCAGACCGGCGAAGGCCAGAAGGTCGACACCTCGCTGTTCGAGGCCGGCATTACCCATACCTACTGGCAGTCGGCGATCGCGTTCGCCACCGGCGTTTCGCCTGGCCCGCTCGGCTCGGCGCATCCGCTCAACGCGCCCTATCAGGCGTTCCAAACCGCCGATGGCTGGATCACCGTCGGGGCGGCCAACCAGAAGAACTGGGAGCGGATGCTGGCGGTCATCGGCGCACAGGAACTGGCGAACGACCAACGCTTCTCGAACAACAGCGGGCGGATGCATAACCTCGCCGCGCTCGAGGACATCCTCAACGGCTATTTCTCACGACAGTCATCGGCGGAGTGGCTGGAGCGGCTGGAGGCGGCAGGGGTTCCCGCCGGTCCCGTTTTCGACGTCGGCGAGATGCACCGCGACCCGCAAACGCTCGCCCGCGAGATGGTGGTCGAGACCGAGCATCCGAAGGCCGGCCCGGTGAAGGCGATCGGCCTGCCCATCAAGTTCTCCGAAACCCCGGGCGGCGTCACGCGCCCCGCGCCGCTGCTCGGCGAGCATAGCCGCGAAGTCCTTTCGGAGGCCGGCTACGACGACAAGGCCATCGACGCCATGCTCGAATCCGGCGCCGTCCGCGGCCCCACGGCGTAGCGGGAATGGCACATCTCGGCCTCGCCGACCGGCTGATCCTGGCCAGGAACGGCGGGCTGCGCGTGCCTCCCGCCGACATGTCGGACAGCGTTGCCAGTGCGTCCGACGCCTATGCGATCCAGCGCCGCGTGGCGGATGCCGTGGGTCCGGTCGGCGGCTTCAAGACCGGCCGTCGTCCCGGCCAGGACCAGATCATGGCGCCAATCTTTCAAAAGGACGTGCGGGCGAGCCCCGCCGTCTTCACCCGCGCGGACATCGACCGCATCGGCATCGAACTGGAAGTCGGCTTCATCGTGGACAGGCCCCTGCCCGATGTTGCGGATGCGGATTTTGAAAGGCGCGCGCGCGACTGCGTGTCCGCCGTCGCCGCGTTGGAGATCGTCGACACGCGCCTGACCGACATCGACGCGGCGCCGCCGCTGCTCAGGCTGGCCGACAACCAGCTCAATGGCGCCGTCGTTATTGGGGCGCCGCGCGCGGATTGGCAGGCGTTGGACCTTACGACGGTCAACGCCAGGCTGGACCTCGATTCGCAAACCGTCCTCGATGGTCGTGCGGATGTGCCGGGCGGCGATGCCTTCGCGACCTTCTGCGCCCTGGCCCGCATGATCGGGTCGCATTGCGGCGGCTTGAGTCCCGGTCAGGTGGTCATCACCGGCTCGTTGAACGGCATGCCTTTCATCGAACGCGGCACGCCGGTGCGCGGCTGGATCGACGGGCTCGGCGACGTCGCGGCGGATTTTCCGACGTAACCGAATGAGCGCGGCCGGGCCTGACAGCCGCGTTACAGATGCTTCATGTCATAGCGCCGCAGGAGGTCCACGATCATATCTCGCGCCCGGATCTTGTGCTCCTGGGCCATCTGACGCGCCTCGCCCGGCTCGCCGGCGCGGATCGCGTCGACGATACGCTGGTGCTCCGCGATAGAGCCCGTCGGCTTCGACCGCAGATGCAAGGTCAGCCGGCGCGCCCGGAAGGACTGGTCGATATTGACTGTCGCGATTCGCTCCAGCCTGCCGTTGCCGGCGCCATGCACGAGGCAGGCATGGAACCGCGCATCCAGATCGGCCCACCCGGGAAGGTCATCCCTAGCAAGGGCCTCGGCTAGCTCGGCGTTCAGCCGTTCCATGTCGCGGCAAACAGGTTCGCGCGCCTCGCGCGGCTGTTCGGCCAGGAGCAGCGCCGCCATGCCTTCGACGGCGATGATGACGTCGTAGACCTCCTTCATGTCGTCAGGCGACAGCGCGCTGATGACGACGCCGCGTTTCGACCGCAGCTCGACCATGCCCTCGCTCTGCAGACGGATGATCGCTTGGTGAACCGGCGTCCGACTCATCCCCAATCGTTGCGCCATCTCCTGTTCGGAGCCTTGAAAGCCCGGAGGGAAGACGCCATCGCGAATCGCCTGTTTGACGGCGTCATAGGCCGCTTCGACCAGCGACGGCTTGGGCTCCGGTCTTTCAATGCCGAGGAGCGTCGGCGCGTTCGACATCGTGATTTTCCCTCTTGCTGCGAGAGCCTTCCCGCCACCCTACACGGCTCGCCGAGCAAATCGAACGCTTTCTTGCATGCATCTTCGGACGCATGATTGACATTGCCGGTGGCGTGGTCACAGATTGGAAAAGATCGGTCGCCGCCGTTTCGCGCCTGGAGGGTGCGCGCGACGCAAGTGGGCCGGTCGGGAGACATTCACTGGGAGGAATACTATGAAACTCACGTCACTGATGGCAGGCGTCGTCCTGGCGGTCGGACTAACGGCCGGTTCCGCGAGCGCGCAGGACTATCCGACGAAGCCCGTCAACTACATCATTCCGTTCAACGCCGGTGGCGAATCCGACATCGCCGCCCGGCTGCAGCAGCCGGTCTTCGAGCGCCTCACCGGGCAGAGCATGGTGGTCCAGTACATGGCCGGGGCCGGGGGCGCGCAGGCCTGGTCGCAGCTCAACGGCATGGACGGCGACGGCTACACGCTGATGGGCACCAACCTGCCCCATATCATCCTGCAGCCGATGGCGCAGGAAGTCGGCTACAAGACCGACGACATCGCCAATGTCTACTTCTTCCAGTACACGCCGGACGCCATCGTCGTGCCGGCCGACAGCCAGTTCAAGACGCTGGAGGATCTGGTCAACTACGCCAAGGAAAATCCGGGGCTGGTGACTTTCTCTGGCTCGGGGACCAATTCGGCCAATCACGTCGCGAAGACGAAATTGGACGGTCTTGCCGGCATCACCACGACCTATGTGCCGTTTTCCGGCACGAGCCCGTCCATCGCGGCCGTACTCGGCAACCAGGTTCTGGCGAGCTTCGGCTATACGACCTCCGCCATCAATCAGGGCGACGCGCTGCGAGTCCTCGCCGTCGCATCGGAAGAGCGGGTGCCGAGCTTCCCGGACGTTCCGACCTTCAAGGAACTCGGCTACGACATGGTCGGGGGCGCCTATCGCGGCGTGGCCGTGCCGAACTCGACTCCCGAAGACGTCCGCAAGCAGGTCTCCGACGCCCTCGACAAGGTCAATCAGGACCCGGACTTCATCAAGAAGATGGAAGACGGCGGCTTCGTCGTCATCAATGTTCCCTACGACGAAGTCGAGGCATTCATGAACGAGCGCCGCGAGCAGTATCAGGCGGTCGCCGAGCAGATGGGCATCGCCCAGAAATAGGCGCCAGCCCAGCCCAGGCGGGAGTGGTCGACGCTTCCGCCTGCCATTTTCCATTCCATTGAAGCGATCGCCATGGACAAGCTCGTCTATCTTGCCGAGGCCTTGACGCCGTTCAACCTCGTTCTGGCGCTCGGCGGCGTGCTGGCCGGCATCGTCATCGGCGCGCTGCCCGGCCTGTCGGCGACGATGGCCGTGGCCGTCCTCGTGCCGTTCACCTTCACGATGGACCCGGCCTCCGGCCTCATCGTGCTCGGCGCCATCTATACCGGGGCGATCTACGGCGGCTCCTATTCCGCCATCCTGGTCAACACGCCGGGCACGCCCTCGGCCATCGCCACCACTTTCGACGGCTTTCCGATGGCCAAGCGCGGCGACGGCGCGTTGGCCATCTCCATCGCCACCCTGGCCTCGGTGTCGGGCGGCATCGTCGGGGCGCTGATGCTGATGTTCCTGGCGCCGCCGCTGGCGCGGGTCGCGCTCGCCTTCGGCCCGCCCGAATATTTCTGGCTCGCCGTCTTCGGCCTGACGCTGATCTCGGCGCTGTCGGTCGGCAATCTCATGAAGGGCATGATCGGCGCCTGCCTCGGCCTGCTCATGTCGATGATCGGGGTCGCGGTCATCGGCGCCGACGTGCGCTTCACCATGGGCAGTCATGCGCTGCTCGGCGGCATCAACATCGTCTCCGGCCTGATCGGGCTCTATTGCATCCCGGTCCTGATCGACCTCGTCGCGACCAAGGACCCGCATCTCAAGGTCGAGAGCGACACCAGCGGCTATCGGCTGAAGGAAGCCTTCGCCATCGTCATGCGGGAGAAGTTCAACCTGATCCGCAGCTCGGTGATCGGCACGCTCGTCGGCATTCTGCCCGGCGCCGGCGGCTCGGTCGCCAGCCTCGTCTCCTATTCCGAGGCCCGCCGGTCCGCCAAGCATCCCGAACGCTACGGCACGGGCGAGCCGGGCGGCATCATCGCCACCGAGGCGGCCAACAACGGCACCGTCGGCGGCGGCTTCATCCCGACGCTGGTGCTGGGAATTCCCGGCACGCCGCCGGATGCCGTCATCCTCGGCGCGCTGCTCGTCCAGGGCATCCGCATCGGCCCGACGCTGTTCACCACGCAAGGGTCGATCGTCTACACCTTCATCTTCGGTCTGCTCATCGGCACGATCCTGATGCTGCCGGTCGGCCTGCTGGTCGGGCGGTACGCCTACAAGGGCATCATCGCGATCCCGAAAGCCGCGCTGGTGCCAACCATCGCCTTCATGACGGTCATCGGCAGCTTCGCGATCCACAACAATCTCAACGACGTCGCCGTGATGCTCGGTCTTGGCGTCATCGGCTGGATCCTCAACCGGGTCGGCTTCGCCCCCTCCCCGATCGTGCTCGGGCTGGTGCTGGGGCAGATCGCCGAGCAGGGATTCGTGCAGAGCTATCTGATCGGCAACGCGCAGGGGAACGTTCCGGGCATGTTCTTCGCCCGGCCGATTTCGCTGGCCATCGTGGCCTTCTCGGTGCTGACGCTGTTCTATCCCCTGATCGTCGGAGCGATCGGGGCGCGGCGGGCCCGCAAGTCAAAGACCGACATCATCGTGGAGAGTCGAGATGGCCGTCCTTAAGAAGCCGCACGACCTGCCGGGAACCATCGCCGCCGCCCTGTTCGTCGGTCTCGGCGTGGTGCTCATCCTGCAGACCGGCAGCATGACGCCGATGGGTTCGGTGTTTCCGATCACCATCTCCGCCGCGATGATCGTGTTCTCGGCGATCCTGATCCTTCGCAATTTCGTCATCGCGGCGCGGCGCCCCTCCGTCGAGGCGGCCGACGAAACGGCAAGCGAGACGGAGCAGACGCAAGGGTCGATGCCGCGCCGCATCGGCTTTCTGGTCGCCATGGCCGCGTGGGTCGGGCTGATTCCGATCCTCGGATTCTTCGTCGCCAGCCTCATCGCCTTCTTCGCCATCATGGCCGTCGCCAGCCATGAGCGCGTCACGCTGCGCGAAGGCGCCGTCCTCGGCGTGATCGGTGTCGCCATCTTGACCGCTTTCTACCTGATCATGGCCAACGTCCTGCTGATCCCGATGCCGCGCGGCCTGTTCTTCTAGGGTCGGGTCGTCCGCGATCGCGACTGTCGCCGCCACGCCTCCCGCCGTCATTCGATTCTGAAAGCATCGTCATGCGCATCACCGAGATCCGGGAAAAGACCGTCTCGATCGCCAGCCCGATCGCCAACGCCTTCATCGACTTTTCCAAGATGACCTGTTCCGTCGTCGCGGTAGTCACCGACCAGGTCCGCGACGGCAAGCCCATCGTCGGCTTCGGCTTCAATTCGAACGGGCGCTACGGCCAGGGCGCGCTGATGCGCGAACGCTTCATCCCGCGGCTGATGGAAGCCGATCCGGAGACGCTGATCGACCGCGAGCACGACAATCTCGATCCCTTCGCCATCTGGACGGCGATGATGACCAACGAGAAGCCGGGCGGTCACGGCGAGCGCTCGGTGGCGGTCGGGACGATCGACATGGCGGTCTGGGACGCGGTCGCCAAGATCGCGGACAAGCCGCTCTACCGGCTGCTGGCGGACCGCTACCGGGGCGGCGAAGCCGACGACAGCGTCTGGGTCTATGCGGCCGGCGGCTATTACCATCCCGGCAAGGAGGTCGAGGGTCTGAAGGACGAGATGCGGTCCTATCGCGACCGCGGCTATACGGTCTGCAAGATGAAGATCGGCCTTGCGCCGCTGAATGAGGATCTGAAGCGCGTCGAGGCCGCGCTCGCCGTCGTCGGCGAGGGACAAAATCTCTGCGTCGACGCCAACGGCCGGTTCGACCTTTCGACGGCCATCGCCTACGCCAAGGCGCTCGAGCCCTACGATCTCTACTGGTACGAGGAAGCCGGCGACCCGCTCGATTATGCTCTGCAGGCGGAGCTGGCCGACCATTACTCGGGCCGCATGGCCACCGGCGAGAACCTCTTCTCCATGCAGGACGCGCGCAATCTGATCCGCCATGGCGGCATGCGGCCCGACCGCGACGTCCTGCAGTTCGACTGCGCCCTCTCCTATGGGCTCGTCGAATATATGCGCACTCTCGACATGCTGAAGGACAACGGCTGGTCGAGCCGCCGGGTGGTGCCGCATGGCGGCCATCAGATGTCGCTCAACATCGCCGCCGGCCTGCATCTCGGCGGCAATGAATCCTATCCGGACGTGTTCCAGCCCTTCGGCGGCTTCGCCGACGCGACCGAGGTGCGAGACAGCCGGGTCGGCCTGCCAAACGTTCCGGGCGTCGGCTTCGAGGCGAAGGCCGCGCTCTACGAATTGTTCAAGCGCGAGCTTCTGGACTGATCAAGCCGGACCTGAGTCCGGCGTTTCAGATCGCGCGGATCGCGGCCAGCAGATCGTCGTCGACGGCGATACCGGTTTCGAGCGCTTCACGCCGGGCGGCGCGGCCCTTGCGGCCCGGTATCCGGGTTCCCGACTCGGCGCTGATTTCCCCCACCAGCGCGGCCAGACGCTCAACGGCGTGATCGCCGCCCATCGCCACCGGATCGATGACGAGGATCCACTGGCCCAGACCCGGCGGCGGCCCCTTGTCGTCGAACAGGGAACTCGCCTCATAGGCGTAGTTCGCGCCGGTCAGTCCGGCCGACAGCATTTCCACGACCAGGGCGAGCGCGGCACCTTTGGCATCGCCCATCGGCAACATGGTCCCGGCGAGCGCCGCGTCGGGATCGGTCGTCGGTTGTCCGGCATGGTCCAATGCCCAGCCTGCGGGAATGGAAATGCCCTTCTGCTTGGCGGCCATGACCTTGCCGCGCGCGATCTTCGACAGGGACAGATCGATGACGATCGGCTCACGGTCGCCCAAAGGGGCCGCGAAGGCGACCGGATTGGTGCCGAACAGGGCGCGGGTGCCGCCCCAAGGCGCCATGGCGCCGGGCGAATTGGCCATCATCAGAGCGACGAGGCCGACCTCGGCGAACCGCTCCACGGTCAGGCCGAGCACACCGGCATGATGCGAGCGATGAATGGCGGCGCTTGCAACGCCCGTCTCCCGCACGATGGCGGGCAGCTGTTCAACGGCGAGATCGAGCGCGGGAAAGGCGAAGCCGTTGCCTGCGTCGATGCGCAGCAGCGCCGATCGGGTTCGCTCGGCTTGTGGGACCGCCGCGCCGGCAACCTTTCTGGCCGTGGCTTGGGCGCAATAGGCAACGAGGCGCCGCAGCCCGTGCCCGCTCTGGCCGGCGGCTTCCGCGGCGACGAGCCCGCGCGCAACCGAGGCGGCTTGCGACGGGCCGGTCGAGGCGCGTTGCAGCGCGTCGGACGCGAGCGTTTCAGCCTCGGCGATCGACAGTCTTTCGGTCACGAACGCGTCTCCAGATGGCGCAGGATATTGTCGGCCGTCACCCGGCTGACCCTGACATTCGATTCGTCGGTGACGCCGGCGATATGCGGCGTCAGGATGAGGTTGGCGATGCCGGCGAAAACGCGACCGGCTTCGGCGGTCAGAGGCTCGGTCTCGAATACGTCGAGCGCCGCGCCGGCGATCTTGCCCTGACGCAGCGCGTCGGCCAGCGCCGCCTCGTCGACCACGCCGCCGCGCGCTGAATTGATCAAGACGGCACCGGGCCGCATCGCCGACAGCGCATCCGCGCCGATCATGTGGCGTGTCGTGTCCGTCAGCGGCACATGCAGGCTGACGACATCCGAGAGGCGAAGCAGATCGTCGAGGTCGAGCCGTTGGGCATCGGCCCACGCGGCATCGCTTTCCGGCAAAAACGGATCGTAGGCCGCGATCGAAAAGCCGAAGGCCCGCGCCCGTGCGGCCGTCTGCCGGGCGATCGAGCCGTAACCGACCAGCCCGAGGCGCTTGCCCTGCGCTTCCCGGCCGATCAATTGCTGGCGCGGCCAGCGACCGGCGATCACGTCTTCGGTCGCGGCATAGGCGCGCCGTAGCAGCGTGAGCGCCGTGGTGACGACATACTCGGCGACGGCGACATCGTTGGCGCCCGATGCCGGATAGACCCTCACGTCGCGCGCCTTGCAGGCATCGAGATCGATATTGTCGAGACCGACGCCGAGGCGCCCGACACAGCGCAGGCCGGGGGCGGCGGCAAGCAGCGCGGCAGTGACCCTGGTCCGGTTGCGCACGACGAGGGCGTTGGCGCCGGCGACCGCGGCGATGAGATCGTCCGGGCGATCGACGAGTTGCGGATCGTAGAGGGTCTCAAGCCGGGCCCGGATCCGATCGACGGCGGCCTCGTCCATGAACTCGGTAATGACAATCTCGGGCAATGGGCTCCCTTCCCACAAAAGCTCAGGCGGCCGTCTCTGACAAGACGGCCGCCGAACAGGTATCACGCCGGGCCTCCGTGGAGGCGCCCGGCGACGATGGTTCAGGCGCTGCGATAGAGCTTGGTCATGACGAATTCGCGATGTCCCAGCGCTTCAGCCGCGGTGACCCGGCCGTTCGCCGTGCGCATGATGCATTCGATCAGATCGTCACCGGCCTGATCGATGGTCTTGTCGCGGCGCAGGATTCCGGTCACGTCGACGTCGACATGCTCGGACATCGTACGCACGGTGCGCGGATTGGCGGTGATCTTGATCACCGGGACGATCGGATTGCCGACGACGTTGCCCTGGCCGGTCGGGAAGGTGTGGATGACATATCCAGCCGCTCCCATCAGCGTCACGCATTCGGCCGCCGCCGACGAGGTATCCATGAAATAGAGGCCGTTGCCCTTTTGCGGCGCCTCGGCCGGTTCGAGAATGTCGATGAATTTACACTCGCGCCCGATCTTCTCCAGATTGCCGAGCGCCTTTTCCTCGATCGTCGAGAGGCCGCCCTCGATATTGCCCTTGGTCGGCTGGCTGTCCGACAGATCGTCCGTGGCGTGGGCGAAGATGACGTCGTCCTGATAGGCCTTCCACATCTTGTACCAGCGCTCGCCGGTCTCGGCGTCGATCGCACGCTCCTTGCAGATGTGCTCGGCTCCGGTGATTTCCGAGGTTTCGCCGAAGACGCCGTAGATGCCCTCGGGGATCAGCTTGTCGTACATGTTGCCGACCGTCGGGCAGGAGCCGAGACCCGTCGTGGTGTCGCTCTCGCCGCATTTGGTCGAGACCCAGAGCTCGGACACGTCGCATTCGACGCGCTGCTGCTCGGTCGCCCACTGGACGAATTCCTTGGCCTTGCGGGAGACGTCCATGATCGTCTTCAGGTCGCCGTTCTGCTCGATCGAGAAGGCGGCCACCGGCTTGCCGGTCGCGGCGATGCCGTCGGCGATCTTCTGGGTCCAGCCCGGCTCGATGCCGACCACGATGCAGGCGGCGACGTTCGGGTTCGCGCCGGTGCCGATCATGGTGCGGAAATGCAGGTCGAGATCCTCGCCGAACTGCAGCCGCCCATAGGCGTGCGGCAGGGCGAGCGTACCCTTGATGTTGTTGGCAACGGCCTCGCAGCAGGCGTTGGAGATGTCGTCGACGGGCAGGATCACGATGTGATTGCGGACGCCCACGCGGCCGTTCTCACGGCGGTAGCCCATGAATTTGCGATTGGTGTTGATCGGCATGGATCGGGTCTCTTTCCTGAACTGACGGATAAACGAAGGGGTCGAAGGCGGGACGGCGTCACCGCCCCAGCGCGATCACCAGCGGTTGGTCTTCAGATTGTGGACATGGACGTGTCCGCCCTTCTTCGCGTCCGCCTTCATGCGGCCGATATCCTCGCCGTATTTGATCGCCGTATCGCCCGTCGACAGATCCTTCAGCGCGACCTTGTGGCCGATCGGCACATTGTCGTTGCAGATCAGCTTGAAGGACGAGTTGTCCGCTGTGACGACACACAACATCTCGGTGCCAGCCTTGAGGTCCTCCACGACGACGACACCGACATTGTCCTTGTGATCGTGGACGAGCAGTTGCGGGATGCTCATGATTGATTCCTCCGAGGGTTACGGTTGATGCAGACGTGAAAAGCAGCTGATCGAGCTGACTCCAAGCGGATCGGCCAATGTGCGATCCGCGCTAGTCTTGTATAAGACATAAATTACCTTTACCCAATTATGTCAAGTGGCTTAGGGTCTTTGGAAACGGGACGGTGACGCATGACGGACGGAGAGAATGCCCCAGCGTTCAGACCGCTCTATCAGCAGGTGCGCGAGACCCTGGTCCGCCGGCTGATCGACGGCGTGTGGACGCCGGGACTGATGCTGCCGAGCGAATTCCAGATCGCGGCCGATCTTGGCGTCAGTCAGGGAACGGTGCGCAAGGCCCTCGACGCGATGGCGGCCGAACATCTCCTGGTCCGGCGGCAAGGACGCGGAACCTTCGTTGCGCTGCCCGAGGAGGGCCGCATCCTGTTCCAGTTCTTCCGGCTCGCGGCCGACGACGGTACTCGCCTGTTCCCCGATAGCCAGGTGCTGTCGCGCCTTCGCGGGCGCGCCGACGCCGCTGCCGCGAAGGCGTTGCAGCTTGCGCGCAACGACGCCGTCTGGCGGATCGACCGTGTCCGGCATCTGGGCGGCCGGGCGGTCATCGCCGAGCAGATCACCCTCCCCGTCGCAAAATTCCCTTCGCTGGCGGAAATCCGCGACCTACCGAACAACGTCTACGCGCTCTATTCGGAGGTTTTCTCGATCACGATCGGGCGGGCTCTGGAACAACTCAAGGCGACCGGCGCCGACGCGACCACCGCCACGCGGCTGAACTGCCAGCCTGGCCATCCGGTACTGTCCATCGAGCGGGTCGCCTTCGCGCTCGACGGTTCGCCGGTCGAATGGCGCCTGTCCCGATGCGTGACCGACGGTTTCCATTACCAGTCCGATCTTCGTTGACCAGTCAAGATCGCCCGCGAGGGTTCACCGACGCGGCGCGAATTCCATCCATCGAACCAGCAGCTTGACGCTCAGGGTTTGAGGATGATCTTGGGCGCAGCCGCCGCGCCGTTGCGGATGTCGCGGAACGCGCCGAGGCCATCCGAGAGCGAGCGGGTCTCGGTCCAGTTGAGCGCGCCCAGACGTCCGTCGAAGATTGCTGCGGCGGTCTCGCGAAAGTCCATCGGCGTATAGGTGTAAGTGCCGATGAAGGCGATTTCCTGCAAGGTCATCTTGCGGATATCGAGGCCGCCATTGGCATCGCCGAGACCGATATGGACGATAGCGCCGCCCGGACGCACCGCGCGGCAGGCTGCTTCCCGGGTCGCCGCAAAGCCGACGGCATCGATGACCAGATCGACGGCCCCGTCGGCGGGACCGCCGGGCTGAGAGGGATCGAACACGTGAAAGTCGCCGGTGCGCGTCAGCGTCGGGTGCCGGCCCTTATTGGTTTCGGAGATCGCGATGCCGCGCGCGCCCGCGGCGGCAAGCACGAGCGCCGCGCCCAGGCCGATCGCGCCGCCGCCGATGACGAGGCATGTCGCCTCCTCCAGCGGTTTGGCGAGAGCGTTCCTTGCCAGTCTCACCGCATGCCAGCCGCACGCGATAGGCTCGGCGAGCGCGGCCTTTTCGAAGCTCACGCCGGCGGGAATCGTGACGAGGTTTTCCAGCGGCATCGACAGAAGCTCGGCAAACGCGCCCTCGCGCGGCGGCATCGAGATGATCTGGCGGCGGGGGCACAAATTGTTGCGGCCGGCCTTGCAGGCCTCGCACTGGCCGCAGGTCACCAACGGATTGACGGTCACCCGCCGGCCGGCCTCGGGGCCGTCGATGATCGTGCCGGCGGCCTCGTGGCCGAGGATAAGGGGAGCCGGCCGTCGCTCGTCATGGCCGAGAAAGGCGTGCATGTCGGACCCGCAGATGCCGACCGAGTCCACCCGCAGCAGCGCCTCGCCGGCTCGCGCGACGGCGTCCGGCACGGTGTCGTACTGCAATTGCTCGGGACCGATATAGACAAGCGCCTTCATTTGGCGGTGAACCCCCCATCGACGAACAGGATCTGGCCGGTGACATAGGCCGAGGCATCCGAACACAGGAACAGCAGCGGCCCCGCGAGGTCGGCGAGTTCACCGTTGCGGCCGATGCAGGTTTGGCCCGCATGGCGCGCCGCGAGGGCCTGATCGGCGAAGACCGGGCCGGTCAGCTCGGTCGGGAAAAAGCCCGGTGCGAGCGCGTTGGCCAGGACGCCGGAGCCGGACCAGGCCTCTGCCATCGCCCGGGTCAGCTGCTCCACGCCGCCCTTCGAGGCGCCGTAGGCGATACCGCCGGGAAAAGCGCGGCGCGACTGCAGCGAAGCGAAATTGACGATGCGGCCCCAGCCCTTGGTTTTCATGGCGGGCACCAGCGCCTGCGCCAGAAAAAACGGAACCGTCAGATTGAGCGCGAGCGTCGCGTCCCAGCCCTCAGGAGTGACATCGTCCGCCGGCTGACGGGTGTTGAGACCGGCGGCGTTGATCAAGATGTCGGGCGGACCGAACGGCCGCGATACGGCGTCGGCGACGCTGCTCACCGCGTTCCGATCCGAGAGATCGGCGACGACCGTGTCGACCTTGCCGCCCGTCTCCGCTTTCCATTGGTCGAGAACGTCGCCACGCCGCGCCACGCCGACGACCGCCGCGCCGGCTTCGGCGAGCATGGTGGCCGCGGCCCGGCCGAGCCCGCTGCTTGCGCCGGTCACGCAGGCGACCCGCCCGCTCACATCGAAAAGCGCCTGGCTTGCCACGGTCACGTGTTCTCCCTGCCTCACTCCGCCGCGCTCAGATCGAAATTCTCGCCGGGAAAATATTTGGCCAGGCGAATGTCGGCGGTGCGGGCATGGCCCTCCATGCCTTCCAGCCGCGATATGCGTGCGGTGGCCTCGGCAACCGGTCGCGCGCCATCGCGCGTGGCCCGCTGCCAGGTGACCATCTTCATGAATTTGTGGACCGACAGGCCGCCCGTATACCGCGCGGCGCCGGAGGTCGGCAGGACATGGTTGGTGCCGGACGCCTTGTCGCCAAAGGCAACCGTCGTCTCCTCGCCGAGGAAAAGCGAGCCGTAGCATTGCAGCCGCTCGAGCCACCAATCCGGGTCGGCGGCCTGCACCGACAGATGCTCGGGCGCGTATTCGTCGGCGACCTTGGCCATTTCCTCGCGGTCCTTGCAGACGATCACCTCGGCATAGTCGCGCCACGCCGCGGCTGCGTTCTGGCCGTTCAGTTCGGGCAGCGCCGCGATCAAGGCAGGCACCCGCTCAAGCACGGCGTCGGCCAAGGGCCGGTGCGAGGTGACGAGCCAGACCGGCGAGTTGTAACCATGCTCGGCCTGCCCGACGAGGTCGACGGCGACGATCTCCGGATCGGCGGTTTCGTCGGCGAGGATCAGGCTGTCGGTGGGACCCGCGAACATGTCGATGCCGACGCGGCCGAACAGGATCCGCTTGGCTTCGGCGACGAACTGGTTGCCGGGTCCGACGAGAATATCGGCCTTCGGCAGTCCGAACAGGCCGAAGGCCATGGCCGCGATGCCCTGGACACCGCCCATCGCCAGGATCGCGTCGGCGCCGCACAAATCGGCGGTGTAGGTGATCGCCGGATTGACGCCGACGCCTAGCCTGGGCGGCGAGCAGGCGGTGATGTGGCTGCAGCCGGCGACCTTCGCGGTGGTCACCGTCATCATTGCCGAGGCGATGTGGCTGTAGCGGCCGCCGGGCGCGTAGCATCCCGCCGCTTGGCAGGGGATGCTCTTCTGGCCGGCGATCAGTCCGGGAACGACCTCGATCTGGATATCGCGGATCGTCTCCTTCTGTGCCTCGGCGAAGCGACGCACATTGTCATACGCGAAGCGGATGTCGTCCTTCAGCTTCTGCGAGACCTTTGAGCCGGCTTCCGCGATCTCATCCCTGGTCAGAACGACATTGCCGTCATAGCGATCGAACTTCTCGGCATAAGCGCGCGCCGCAGTCTCGCCGCCCGCTTCGATCTCGGTGAGAATGGCCTGCACCGTTTCGCGCACATCCCCGGCGTCCGATGTCGGCGTCTTGCTGGCTTTCTTGAGATATTCGGCCATGGAATTTTCCTAACGATAGATCTCGGGGAGCATCGCCGTGGAAATCGCCGGCACGTAGGCGATCAAGAGAACGACGGCGAGCATGAAGATGACGAAGGGCACCGCCCGCCAGGCAATCGGCAGGATGGATTCGCCTGTCAGCCCCGAGACGACGAAGAGGTTCAATCCCAGCGGCGGGGTGATGAATCCGACCCCGAGCGAGGTGACCATCATGATGCAGAACTGGATTTCGTTCATGCCGATTTCGTCGGCGAGCGGTTTCAGGATCGGCGCCAGGATGACGATGTTGGGCGTCGTCTCCATCACGCATCCGGCAGCGATCAAAATACCGATCATCAACAGGATGAGCATGTTGGGATCGTCGGTCAGCGAGGTCACCGCGAAGACGAAGCCTTGCGGCACGCCGAGCGCGGCCAGTGTCTGCGCCAGCGGCAACGACATCGCGATGATCGGCACGATGACACCGTTCACCTTGGCGGACGAAACCAGCATGGAGGGGAAGTCGGAGAGCTTCAGCGTCCCCAGGACGAACCCCAAGATGATCGTCACGACGACTGCCGTCGCGCCGGCCTCGGTCGGCGTCAGGCGGCCCGAGAAAATGCCATAGAAGATGATTCCGGGAACGAGAAATGCATACCAGCCGCTCTTCAGCGCCCGGCCGACATTGCCCAGCCATTCGCGTCCGGAGATCGCGCCGCCGCCCTCGTAGGCGTAAATCCGGTTGACGACGATATTGGTCAACAGGATCGAGAGCAGGATGGCGATGCCCGGAATGATGGCTGCCTGAAACAGCGTCGAGGCGGAGATGCCGAGCACCAGACCGACGATGATGTAGGCGATGGACGGGGGGATCAAAATGCCGGTGCAGGCGCCGGCGGCCACCAGGGCGCAGGCGTAAGCGCGGATAGCCGGATTCCACCAGACGGTCGATGGTCATGCGCCCGACCGCCGCTGCGCCAGCGGCGTCGGAGCCCGAGATCGCCGAGAACATGCCGCAGACCAGCACCGTGGCCGAGCCGAAGCCGCCCTTGGCCCAACAGGTCAGCGCTTCGGCGATGTCGAGGAATTTTCGACTGAGACCGGTGCGGACCAGCACATCCCCCGTCAGGATGAACAGCGGCACCGCCGTTAGCGCGAAGGCGTCGATCCCATCGAACAGGGATTCTCCGAACAGCGACAGCGGAAGCACCTGCGACCAGGCCAGCATCGCGACAGCCGAGGCGCCGATCGCGGCCCAGACCGGAATGCCCAGGATGATGAGCGCGACGAAAAGCAGAACCGGGCCGTAAAAATCCCATCCCAGTTCCACCGCCTGCTGTTGGAGTTGTTGCCAAAGCATCTGGGCCTCAATCGAACAGGCGCTCGCCCTCGTAGGGCGGGCGGCCGCTCACGAGGGCGGCGGTGTCCCGCACAAGGGACTGGGTGAGGCGAAAGATCATCAGGGCAAAGCCGACCGGCACGGCCATCAGGAACCAGACCATGGAAACCCGCAGACCGTGGCTGACCGAGCCGAATCTCCAGGAGACCTCGACGGTCTCGAACGACCAGTAGACGGCAAAACCAGCAACGACGAACATGACCAGGTCGCCGAGGATGTAGAGCAGCGCCTTGGCGCGAACGGACACATAATGGAACAGAACGTCGATGCGGATGTGGGCGCGCTCCTTCACCGCCGAGGCTGCGCCGATCCAGGCGAGATAGATGAAGGAATAGCGGACGATTTCCTCGCCCCAGATCGAGGAATAGGCGAATAATTCACGCCGGATCACCTCGACCGCCATCGTCGCGACGAGGACCGTGTAGAAGATGAGCAGCGCCCATCGCTCGACGTTCCGGTCCAGGAGCATCAGAATTTTCACGCGCCTCTCCCCTTCGCGGCAGAGCGGCGCCGACCACCGTCACGAACGGCAAATCCGGCACAGACCCTGACCCTCGTCAACGGCGCTCTATCCCGCGCCCTGCGATCATGAGATCGCGGATGAACGCGCTCGAGGCGCACTCATCCGCGCGATGCGTCAAGCGTCGTGGACGTAGTAGCGTCCGGTCGTGCCCGCAGCCTCCTCGAGGCCTTTGAAGACGTCCATCGATCCAGCGAGTTCGGACTTATAGGAATCCCAGTCGCTGCGCTGATAGCCGCCGGCTTCCTTCCATTCGCCCAACTGGTCCTCGCTCAGCGAATGAAACTCCACACCGGACTTTCGCATCTCAGCCATTGCGTAGGTCCGGGACGACGGCACCTTGGCAAGGTTCTGGTGGAAGGTCATCTCCGAGGCCCAGTCGACCGCCTCCTGAACGTCCTTGCCGAGCCCATTGAACCATTCGAGGTTACAGGCATAGCACTGGCTGTCGGGAACAGCCTGCGTGAACGTCACATGGCTGAGGATGTCCTTGAACCCGAAGGCATAAAGAGCGCCGACCGCGGGATCGAGCGCATCGGCCACACCCTGCTTGATCGCGGAGGACGTCTCGCCCCAAGCCACCGGCGTCGGATTGGCCCCGACCATGCGGTAGTATTGCTGCAGCATCTTGGAGCCGGGCACGCGAAATTTCACGCCCTGCAAGTCGCCCGGGGTGATGATCGGATTCCCGCCCTTCCTGACCGCCACGACCCGCGGATCGATGCAGAAGTAGAACAGGGGCCGGAATCCACGTTGTTCAACCTTCGCGTCGACCTGTTCTTTCCAGATATCGGACGTGACGAGGTTCACGAAGCGCTGATTGGAGCCGCACAGATACGGCATGTTGATGAGGTCGACGACCGGCGCATAGGGGGCGAAATTCGACAGCGAGAACTGACCGACGGGCACGGTTCCGCCCTGCACTTTCTGCGCCAGCGCACTGCCCACGCCGAGTTGTCCACCAGGGGCGAGCTTGACGTAGATCCGGCCATTGGAAGCGTTCTGAAGGTTCTCCTTCAGGTCAAGCTGCATCATCGGGTAGCTGCGCGTCGTGCCAAGTTGGTACTCGGTCGCCACCGTCACGACGTGCTCGGCGGCTCCCTCCCGCTCCCTTTCCTCGCTGGCCGCCTGCGCGACCGCCACATCCGACCAAAGCGTGCCCGCCGCGCCGGCAATCATGGCTGCAGTAAAAGCCCCGGCACCCGTCAGGCGCAGAAAATTCCGGCGCTCCGCGGATTCCAGTTCTGTGGGTTCATGAATCTTGGACATTGGTGGCCTCCTCCCGACCGTTATCAATATTGGGGACGTCAGATCTGCCTTCCCGTGCTCGCTCACGGTGCAACACGGCAATGACGAAAAGGGTCGATGCCAGTGACAAGACCAACATCTCCCCGACGTCGGAGAGAAAAGCCTTCCCAGCCATTGCGCCGAGGACGACGTTCGCAACGAAAATCGCAAACACGACACCGGTCGCCGCAAGTGCGGCAGCACCCGAATTACGCATCGTCTCCTCCATGATTTGATGCGTCCCCGACAGGGTGTATGCCCTTTCAATCATCGATGCAAGCGCTTGCATATTGCGATTGGCAACAATTTCTTGGATAATGACGGTCACGGACGCAAGGAAAAACAGCATGAGCGGCAGGTCTGCACCGACACTTGAAGACGTTGCGCGCCGCGCCGGCGTCTCAACCGCGACGGTGTCACGCTGCCTGAATGTGCCGGAGCGTGTCCTTCCCGCTACCAGAGAACGGATCATCCTTGCGGTCACCCAGTTGGGATACACGCCCAATTTCGGCGGTCAGGCTCTCGCCTCGAACCGGACCAACACCGTCGGCGCGGTCATTCCGACCATGGAGAACGCCATTTTTGCTCGCGGCATCCAAGCGTTTCAGGAAGCCTTGGCCGCATCCGGCGTGACGCTGCTCGTCGCGAGTTCGGGCTACGACCCCGAGCGAGAGGGCGAACAGATCCGCGCGCTCGTCGGGCGGGGCGCCGATGGACTCTTGCTGATCGGCGTGACCCGCCCCGAAGCGACGTACAGTTTCCTGCGCCAGCGCGGGGTGCCGTATGTCATTGCTTGGAATTATCGCCCGGGCGACGACAACCTCTATGCCGGATTCGACAATCGCAGCGCGGCGCGCGCGCTGGCCACTAAAGTGATCAATTACAACCACACGATGATCGCTATGATTGCCGGCAAGACCGAGACGAACGACCGGTCCGCCGATAGGGTAAGCGGCGTGCGTGATGCGCTGGCGGCTGCCGGAATGGACGCACAGGCGATGCCGGTCGTGGAGACCACCTACTCGCTTGACGGAGGCGGCCGCGCCTTCGAGACCTTGATGCGACGGCACAATCCTCCGACGGCCGTGATCTGCGGCAACGACGTCCTGGCGGTCGGCGCGATGACCGGGGCTAGGGAACTTGGGATTTCGGTTCCGGCCGACGTCTCGATCGTCGGATTCGACGACATCGATTTGGCCCTAGTGGTCCAGCCGCAACTGACCACCGTGCATGTTCCGCATCGACGCATGGGCGAAGCGGCAGCCAAGCTATTGCTCCAGCTCAGGGACGGCCATCCGAATATGGAAAGCGTCATCCTCGACACGCATGTCGTGGAGCGTGGATCGCTCATCCGTCACGTTAGCGGGATGCCGCTCTTCCTGGGGCAAGGGAAAGCGGCTGTATGATGATCGCGATTCGAATCAAGACGATAGAATCTTCGGCCAACATGCGGGATGAAGATCTCCGCTGACGGCGGGAAGCTCCCGTCCGCCTCGGGCAAACGACGGGGAGAAAAACAATGGTCTCAGCGGCACGAGCGATTCCGGTGGCGCGGCCCATCCGGCTCGGCATGGTGGGCGGTGGCCAAGGCGCCTTCATCGGCGCGGTTCATCGCATCGCGGCCCGCCTCGACGGCGAGTTCGCGCTGGTGGCCGGCGCCTTCTCCTCCGATGCCGAGCGCTCGGCGGCCTCCGGTGCAGAGATCGGCATCGATCCGGCCCGCGCTTATGCCACCTTCCAGGCGATGGCCGAAGCCGAAGCCCGGCGAGAGGACGGTATCGAGGCCGTCGCGATCGTCACGCCCAACCATCTGCACTTTTCGCCCGCCAAGATGTTTCTGGAAGCCGGCATCCACGTCATCTGCGAAAAGCCGCTGACGGCGAAGATCGAGGACGCGGTGGAGCTGCAACGGATCGCCGCGGCCTCGGGGCGCGTCTTCGTGCTGACGCACAATTACACCGGCTATCCGATGATCCGTCAGGCGCGGGACATGATCGCCACCGGGGACCTCGGGCCGCTGCGCGTCGTGCAGACCGAATATGCCCAGGACTGGCTGACGGAGGCAGCCGAATCGGCGGGCTCCAAACAGGCCGAATGGCGCGTCGATCCCGACAAGGCCGGCATGGGCGGCGCGCTGGGCGATATCGGCAGCCACGCCTTCAACCTTCTGACCTTCGTGACGGGCCTTGAGCTCGACAGCGTCGCGGCGGATCTATCGGCTTTCGTCCCCGGCCGCAGGCTCGACGACAATGATCACCTGATGCTGCGGTTTAAGAGCGGGGCGAAGGGGATGCTGTGGGCGAGCCAGGTCGCACCCGGCCACGAAAACGGCCTGCGCCTTCGCGTCTACGGCGAAAAAGGCGGGCTCGAATGGGCGCAGGAGAGCCCGAACCAGCTCTGGTTCACCCCGTTCGGCGAACCGAAACGGCTGATCACTCGGGGCGGATCGACCGCCGTTTCGGCCGCCCAGCGCGTCACCCGCGTTCCGGCCGGACATCCGGAAGGTTATCTGGAAGGCTTCGCCACGATCTACCGTGAAGCGGCGGCGGCTATCCGGGCCGTCGCCGACGGTCGCCCGATTCCGCCCGAGGTGATGTTTCCGACGGTCGAGGACGGCGTCGACGCCATGCGCTTCATCGACGCCGCGGTGCGCTCATCGTCAGACGACAGTCGCTGGACAAAACTGCGGTAGACGCGCCACGCCCGATCAAAGCGCGATATCATCCCGGTCGTGATCCCCACCGTCCCGTAAGTCCGTCATGGTCTGCAGTAGGGTGTTGCGAGCGGCAAGAATGTGCGCCCGCATGACCGACGCGGCCCATTCGGCGTCGCGCGAGGCGATGGCGCTGACGAGATCACGGTGATCGGCAAAACTTCGTCCGAGGTCGCGCGGCTGGAACTTCGTGTAGGTGTGGATGAGGAAGCCGATATCCATCAGCCGGTCAGCGGTATCGCGCAGCGTCTGGTTGCCCGAGATGTCCAGAATCCGATGGTGCAGTCGTTTGTTGAGATCGGACAGGATCTCGACCGCGTTCTCTTCCCCTGCCCTGGCCTCCATTTCGTCACAGATTGCCGCGAGCGCACCGATGTCCGCATCGCCGCGCAGAGTGGCGGCAAAACCGACGCCGCTGCTTTCGAGGAGCGCGCGGACCGCGTAGACCTCGCTCACCTCGCGGATCGTCCGGCGCCGGATAACCGCCCCGGCATGCGGCACCATCTCGATGAAGCCGTCCCCGGCGAGTTTGCCCAACGCCGCGCGGATCGGTGTCCGGCTGACGCCAAAGCGCTCGGCGAGCACCTCTTCGGTGAGGCGCACACCGTTTTCGTAATCGCCTTTGAGAATGGCCTCCCGCAGCGCCGCATAGACACGATCCGCGCTGCGTTCGCTCGGCACCCGTTTTCTAGACACCATGGTTGCGGTCCATCGCGAAGCTCCGTTTCATTGCGAATGATTGGATACAAAAACGCATTCTTACAACCTTATTTAATCATCAGATTGACAGATTGGATACAATCCGTATTTTCAGTCAAGTTGAGCGCTGGGAGGCGCGGCGGAACGCATATCCGAAAACAGGCGACCGCCTTCGGGTTTGCGTCCGCAGTGACAATTGTCCGGCATCGCAGGATGCCAGACCGCGAAGCCCGGTCGGGCGCGCTAAGGGGGTGATCAAATGGCAAATCCCGCATTGAAGGCTGCGATCGCCCGCAAGGATTTCATTCTTGCGCCTGGCATCTACGACCTCATTTCGGCGCTCATCGCCGATCGCATGGGTTTTCCGGCTCTCTACGTCACCGGCTATGGCACGGTGGCCTCTTCGCTCGGATTACCGGACGCGGGCATTGCGACCTATTCAGACATGCTCGGACGGATCGCGCAAATGGCGCGGATGACCGAGACACCAATCATAGCCGATGCCGACACCGGTTATGGCGGCCTTCTCAACGTGCATCACACCGTGCGTGGATACGAAGCGGCGGGCGTCAGCGCGATCCAGCTCGAAGATCAGATGTTCCCGAAGAAATGCGGCCACACGCCGACCCGTCAGGTCGTGCCGAGCGAGGAGATGGTTCGCAAGATTCAGGTTGCCGTCGACAGCCGCCAGAGCGACGATTTCCTGGTTATTGCCCGCACGGACGCTCGCACCGCACTTGGTCTGGACGAGGCCATCCGGCGCGCCGTCGCTTATGGCGAAGCCGGAGCGGATTTGATCTTTGTCGAATCGCCGGAAAGCGTCGACGAAATGGCCCGGATCGGTCGCGAGATCGACCGGCCGCTGATCGCCAACATGGTCAATGGCGGCCGGACTCCGCTGTTGCCGGCGGATGAGCTTCAGGCGCTCGGCTTTGCCGTCGCGATCCATCCGGCGGCCGGGTTCCTGTCCGCCGCTGCCGCGCTCCAGACAACCTATGCAGATCTCAAGGCGAATGGCATCAATACGGATCGCACCGAGCTCTACAGCTTCGCCGATTTCAATCAGTTGATCGGCTTCGAGGACGTCTGGGCGTTCGACCGGCGTTATGCGGTTTAGCGGCATGGCAAAGCGGTTCGAAAGAGGAACACCGAGCGACATCGGGGTGGAACTGCGGGAGCGTCTCGTTTGAGCAGCAGGGAGGAAACCGACCGTATGGGTCCGTTGGAAGGTATTCGCGTCCTGGAGATGGGTCAGCTGATCGCAGGCCCGTTCTGCGGACAATTGCTGGCCGATTTCGGCGCGGAGGTCGTCAAGATCGAGCCGCCGAAGACCGGCGACGCGATGCGGCAATGGGGCCGCACCGATGCCGACGGCCATACGCTCTGGTGGCCGGTGATTGCCCGCAACAAGAAATCCCTCACCCTGAACCTGCGCGACAGCCGTGCGCAGGACATCGTCAAGGCGCTGGTCGCCAAGACCGACATCCTGGTGGAGAATTTTCGCGCCGGCCGCATGGAGGAATGGGGGCTGGGTTACAACGTCCTGTCGAAGATCAACCCCGGCCTGATCATGGTGCGCATCACCGGGTTCGGCCAGACCGGACCGTATAGCGACCGCGCTGGCTTCGCCTCGGTCTGCGAGGCGATGGGCGGCTTGCGTGAGATCAGCGGCCATCCGGATCGACCGCCGGTGCGCATGGGGATTTCGCTCGGCGATACGCTGGCCGGCCAGAACGGCTTTCAGGGCGCTCTCCTGGCATTGCAGCACCGCAACAGCACGGGCGACGGGCAGATGGTGGATGCGTCCATCTACGAATCGGTGCTCTCCGTGATGGAAAGCCTCGTCTCCGAATATGACGGCGGCGGTCATATCCGCGAACGCTCGGGCAGCATCCTGCCGGGGATCGCGCCGTCCAACGCCTATCCGACCAAGGATGGCGGCACGATCATCATCGGCGCCAACCAGGACAGCCTGTTCCGCCGCCTGACCGCCCTCATGGGGCAGCCGGAACTCGCCGACGACGAACGGTTTCGCGACCATCAGGCCCGCGGGCGCAATCAGGCGGAAATCGACGCCATCATCGGCAAGTGGACGCAAACCAAGCCGGCGAAGGAGCTGGTCGACGAGTTGGCGAAGGTCGCGGTCCCGGCCGGTCCGACCTACCGGGCGAAGGACATGCTGGAGGATCCGCATTTCCAGGCGCGCGAATCCGTGACCCGCGTGGACGATCCGACGCTCGGCCGCTCGATCGCCATGCAGAATGTGTCTCCACGTCTGTCCGCATCGCCCGGAACGATCCGCCATACCGGCCCCGCCCTCGGCCAGCACACGACTCAAGTGCTGGCGGAATGGCTCGGCTACAGCGACAACGAAATTGCTCGACTGGACGCCGACGGCGTCATTTGAGCCTTGAACACGAGCGCAGCGCCAGTGCGCCGCGCCATCCTGGGGAGGATGCAAGTGACAGGAACGACAGGCAGGCCCGGCTGCGGCGGGGCGACGGCTATGACCATAGGCGACTTGCGTCACGCGGCGTATGACGGGGATGCTCGGCGATGATCGAACCCATCATCGTCGTCGTCATCCTGTTGGCGCTCATCGCCATCGGTGCGCCGATTTTCCTGGCGCTGGGCGCGGCCGGTCTGACCGGCCTCTACATGGCACGCGGCTCGATGGCGTTCTTCTTCGGCCCGACGTCGCTGTTCGGCCAGTTGAACAGCTTCGAGTTGCTGGCACTGCCGCTGTTCGTGCTGATGGGCAATTTCCTGGCGGCGACGCCGGTCGGCAAGAACCTCTTCCACGCGGCGGTGGTGTGGCTGCAATGGCTGCGCGGCGGGCTCGCTATCGCGACTGTGGGCGCCTCGGCCGTGTTCGGCGCCGTCAGCGGCGTGTCCATCGCCGGTGTCGCCGCCGTTGGCTCGATCGCCATTCCGCAAATGCTGGAGCGCGGCTACAGCCGGTCGATCGCCGCCGGCAGCGTCGTCAGTTCCGGCGCGCTCGCCATGCTGATTCCGCCAAGCGTACCGCTGATCATCTACGGCGCGGTCTCGAGCGTTTCGGTCGCCGACCTGTTCATCGGCGGTATCGTGCCAGGCATCGCCCTCGCTTTGGCGCTTTCGGTCTATCTTTATATCCGCGTTCTGCTCAATCCGGAGGAAGCCCCGAGAGGAGAACATGTCCATTACAGCTGGGGTGATCGGCTCCGGGCGCTTGCCGGCATCTGGCATGCGGTGCTGCTGATCGCCGTGGTTCTCGGCACGATCTATTCAGGCGTCGCCACCCCGAGCGAGGCGGCGGCCTTCGGCGCGATCGGCGCCTTCGTCATCGCCGCCTTCATCTTCCGCTCGGTGGGAGTCAAAGGCACGATGAAGGTGCTCGGCTCCAGCGCGCGTATTTCCGGTGCCATTCTCCTGATCATGGGCTGTGCCCGGATCTTCGGCGACTACCTGAATTACGTCCGTGTCCCCGACGCAATCACCGGCCTTCTGGTCGGAACCGAGCTACCGCCGGAGGTCATTCTCATCCTGATCATGCTGGTGCTGGTCGGCCTCGGCATGCTGGTCGACGCGGTCTCGCTCATCGTCGTCACCACGCCGATCCTGCTGCCGCTGATCCAGACGCTCGGCTACGACCCGCTGTGGTTCGGGATCATCCTGGTGATGAATCTGGAGATCGCGGTGATCACCCCGCCGGTCGGTCTCAATCTCTACACGCTGAAGGCGGTTGCCCCGATGCTGCGCATCGAGGAGATCGTCCGCAGCGTCGTGCCATTCGTCGCGGTTCAGTTCGTGATGCTCGTCATCTTCGTGCTGTTCCCGGCGATCAGCCTCTGGCTGCCAAACCTGATGAAATAAACCCAAGGAGGAAAACAACATGACCATCAACAGACGCGGTTTCATGACCGCCACCGGCGCGCTGGCGCTCGGCTCGGCGCTCGGCCTTCATTCCAGGGCCGCTTACGCGGAAGCGCAAAAGCTCACCGGCGTCACCTACCTGCCGCCGTCCTATGCCGATCTGGCCTATGGCAGCCAGGGCTTCGTCGACTTCGTCAACGAAAAGCACGGTGACGTCGCCACGATCGAGTTCTACGATTCCGGCCGCCTGCTGTCGGCGGACGAACAGCTCCCGGCGCTGCGTGCCGGAACCATCGACTTCATGTTCCACACGACGTCCTACGTCACCCGGTCGCTGCCGATCCTCGGCATTACCGGCCTGCCGGGCGTGGTCGGCGAGCTCTACGAAAATCCCGATCGCCTCAAGCGCGGCTCGCCCCTGTTCCAGCTCGTCGAGGACGAGCTGAAGAAGAATGGACTGACCGTCTTGAGCCTCGGCGGCGGCATCATGGAGCCGGAATATATCTGGAGCACCAAGGACTCGCCGATCCGCAGCCTCGACGACATCGAAGGCAAGAAACTGCGCGTCGTTTCCTTCGAGGCGACCAAGGCGATCGAAGACTTCGGCGGCGCGGCCGTGCGCATACCCTCCTCCGAGCTCTATCTCGCCATGCAGCGCGGCACCGTCGACGCGGCCGTCGCCAACATCTCGACGATCAACGGCCGTAAGATCCAGGAGCAGGCCTCCCAGGTCTACAAGCTGCCGGTCACCGCCTTCGGCATCGGCATCTTCGTCCAGACCGATCGCTGGGAGGCGATGAGCGAGGAGGTCCGCAACGCGATGATGGCGGGCGTCGAGTGGTTCGACGAGAATAGCGCGCGCGTCGCCAATCAGGACTATTTCGACGCCAAGTACTGGCCGGCGTTCCGCGAGGCAGGTCTTGAGGTCATCGAGCCGACCGAGGCGGAGCTGGAGCGTTTCCGCGAGGTCAGCACGAATGTCCGCGAGGCCTGGATCGGAGAAGTCGGCGAGGAGGTCGGCAAGAAGGCGATCGATCTCGCCATGGGCAAAGACGCTTAAAGGAGCGAAACCATGCTCGCCGTCCCGTTGAAACTGTTCGAGGCGTTCGCCCGACTCCTTGAAATCGTCGGCCAGGGCGTCCTCGCCTTCATGGCCCTGACGATCACCTACGACGCCACGATGCGCTATCTGTTCGCGGCGCCGACCTCGTGGAGTCTGGAGATCAACTCGTTCCTTGTCGTCTACCTCGCGGTGATGACAGCGGCGGAGGTTCAGCGGCGCGGCGAGCATATCGGAATTACGTTTCTCGCCGACGGCCTTCGTCCCGGCGGGAGGTGGGCGGTGACAACGGCCATCGGCATCGTCGGCGCCGTGTTCTGTGCCATCATCACCTGGCGCGGCGGGCTGATGGCGTACGACGCATGGGCCTATGGGGAGCGCGTATCGAGCGCTTTAGGCACCCCCATGTGGCTTGCCTATGCCATGCTGCCGATCGGCTTTGGAACGCTCGGATTGCAGTTCCTGATCAACATCGCACGCGGCCCCGCGGCTGCGTCTTCGGAGACGATGCCGCATGTCTGAGAACCTCGCGCGCAAGCTCATCGCCAGCCGTCTTGTGTCCGGCGATATGACGCCGGGCGCGGAGATCGCCCTCAAGATGGATCAGGCTTTACTGCAGGACGTGCTCGGCACCCTGGTGATGCTCGAACTCGAGGCGATGGGCATCGAGCGGGTCGCCACCAACCCGAGCGTTCAATATATCGACCACGGGCTGGTGCAATCCGACGAGGTGAACGCGGACGCGCACCTCTTCCTGAAGAGCGCCTGCGAACGCTTCGGCATCGTCTATTCCGGCCCGGGCAACGGCATCAGCCACCCGGTGCATATGGAGCGTTTCGGCGTGCCGGGTCAGTCGATGGTCGGCAGCGACAGCCACACCCCGGCGGCGGGATCGCTCGGCATGCTGGCGATCGGCGCCGGCGGCATCGAGGTGGCGCTCGCCATGGCCGGCGAGCCGCTGTTCCTGACCATGCCCAAGATCTGGGGCGTCGAACTGACCGGCGCGCTGCCCGACTGGGTCTCGGCCAAGGACGTGATCCTGGAAATGCTGCGGCGTCACGGTGTCTCCGGCGCGACCAACACGATCATCGAATATTACGGCCCCGGTCTCGGCTGCCTGTCCACCATGGACCGGCATGTCATCGCCAATATGGGGTCGGAACTCGGTGCTACGTCGAGCGTGTTTCCCAGCGACGAGGCAACCCGGCTCTTCATGCGGGCGCGCGGACGCGAGGCTGACTGGGTACCGCTCGCCGCGGACGAAGGATGCGCCTACGACCGTCACGAGACGATCGATCTGTCGAGGCTGGAGCCGCTGATCGCGCGCCCGCAGAGCCCCGACAACGTGGTTCCCGTCACCGAAGCCGCGGGCGAGCCGATCTACCAGGCCTATATCGGCTCCTCGGCCAATCCCGGTTATCGCGACTTCGCCGTCGTCGCCGACATTCTCGACGGCAGGACCGCCGCCGAAGGGGTCTCGCTCGACATCAACCCCTCCTCCCGCCAGGTGCTCGACGCGCTGGTGCAAACTGGCAAGCTCGGCGCCTTCATCCGCTCGGGCGCGCGCCTGCATCAGGCCGGCTGCAATGGCTGCATCGGCATGGGCCAGGCGCCGGCCAGCGGACGCAACAGCCTGCGCACCGTGCCGCGCAATTTCCCCGGTCGCTCCGGCACGCGCGAGGATTCGGTGTTCCTGTCGAGCCCCGAAACGGCGGCGGCGTCCGCGCTCAGCGGCGTCATCACCGATCCGCGCACGTTGGAGATGGCCTATCCGAAGATCGCCGAGCCCGAGACGATGCGCGTCAACGACGCCGGCTTCATCTTTCCCAAACCGGGTGTCCGGCCGGCGCTCTATCAGACCAAGCACACGCCGACGCTGCCCGACTTCGACGCGTTTCCCGATGAATTCACGGTCCCGGTTCTCCTGCGCCTCGGCGGCAATATCTCGACCGACGACATCATCCCGGCCGGCAATGTCCTGCCCTTCTGGAGCAACGTCTTCGAGACCGCAAAATACGCCTTCGCGCAAATCGACGGGAGCTATCCGGAGCGGGCCACGGAGGAGAGCCGGGGCCATGCGATCGTCGCGGCGAAGAATTACGGCCAGGGATCGAGCCGGGAAAACGCCGCGCTGGTTCCTCGCCTGCTGGGATTGCGGCTGGTCATCGCCGAGAGCTTCGCGCGCATCCACTGGCAGAATCTTGCCAGTTTCGGTGTGCTGCCACTGACCATCGACGCGGCAGCCGGCATCGACGCCGGCGACACCATCCAGATCGAAGCCGTGCGGAAGCAACTGGCTGCCGGCCCATCTGTGGCAGCGACGGTCGTTTCCTCGTCGGGCAAGACGCGCCAGATGACGTTCCAGCACGCGCTGAGCCCCCGGCAGATCGAGATCATGCTGCGGGGCGGCGTGATCAACTGGGTGAAGGCGCAGTCTTCTGGAACGGACCAAAGGAGATCGGCATGACCGGCAATTTCCAGTCAGTCGAGATCGTCGAGGTCGCCCCACGTGACGGATTCCAGTCGATCGACAAGCCGCTGCCGACCGAAGAGAAAATCGCGATCATCGAGGCTCTGCTCTCCGCTGGCGTGAAACGTATGGAACTCGGCTCCTTCGTCAGCCCGAAGGCGATCCCACAAATGGCGGACATGGCCGACATCGCCGCGCATTTTCAAGACCGGGACGGCGTTCGCCTGTCGGTGCTGGTGCCCAATGCCAAGGGCGCCGAACTGGCGCTGAAAAACCGTTACAGCGAACTGGTCTTCGTGTTTTCTGTCTCCGAGGCGCACAACCAGAACAATGTCCGCCAGAGCGTCGAGCAGTCGCTGGCACAGCTGCGCGCCGTGGTCGCGACGATGGCCGGAGATCCGAATTTTCGTCTGCGCGTCGATCTGGCGACCTCGTTCGACTGCCCGTTCACGGGCACCGTGCCGCTCGACGACGTGCGCAGGGCCTTCGCCAAGGCACTCGCGATCGCGCCCGAGGCAGAATTCGCCCTGTGCGACACGACCGGCCGGGCCGACCCGCTGACGGTCAAGGCGCGGTTCGAAGCGGTCATGGCCGATGCGCCGACAGCCACCGGCTGGGCATTTCACGGCCATGACACCTTCGGCATGGGCGTCGCCAACGCGCTGTTTGCCTATCAGGCCGGCGTGCCGGTGATGGAAGGCGCGGCGGCCGGTCTCGGCGGCTGCCCTTTCGCGCCGGGCGCCACCGGCAACACCGCCACCGAGGACCTGTATTTCGCCTTCCAGCAAGGCGGCATCGACACCGGCCTCGACCTGGAAAAACTGCTCGTCGCGGCCGACCGTATCGCCGCTTTGCCCGGTGGCAAGACCGGCGGGCATCTGCGCATCGTGCCCCGGAAGAGGGCCTACACCTGAAAGAAAGCCGGTCTCACACCGGTTTCGTCAGGCGCGATGATAGGGATGTCCGGCGAGGATCGTCGCCGCGCGGTAGAGCTGTTCCGCTACGAGAATGCGGGCGATCTGATGGGGATACGTCATTCGCCCGAGAGAGAGGACGAGGTTCGCGCCGGACCGCAAGGCGTCGTCATGACCGTCCGGACCACCGATGAGCAAGGCGAGGTCGCGGCGGCCGTCGTCGCGGAACGTGGCGATCGCGGCGGCGAATTCTTCCGACGAGAGCGTTTTGCCCCGCTCATCCAAAATGAGGTGAATTGAGCCCTCCGCCAGCGAGGATCGCAGCCGCTCGGCTTCCTCGCGCTTGCGCTCGGGTGCGGTGCCAAGCCGCGATTCGGGATATTCGGAAAGCCCCTGGTAATCGAGCCCCAGCGGCGCGCCGGTTTTCTTCAAGCGGTCGAGATAGCGGTCCGCGAGCATCCGTTCCGGGCCGGCTTTCATCCGCCCGATTGCCGCAATCGTCAGTCGCATCGGCCGAGCCCTTTCCTCGGCCGAAGCCTCACTCCAACAATGACGCGCTGATCAATGGATCGTCGCGTCTCCGGCATCTCCGACGGACCACATCTTCTCGATATTATAGAAGCTGCGGACTTCCGGGCGGAAGATATGGACGATGATGTCGCCGGTATCGACCAGCACCCAGTCGCCGTTTTGAAGGCCTTCCACCTTCGCCATCCCGAAGCCGTTGGATTTGAGATCGCGAAGCAAATGGTCGGCGACCGCCGTCACATGGCGATGCGATCGTCCGGAGACGATCACCATGTGATCGGCCAGTGCCGATTTGCCCTTCATGTCAATGGAAACGATGTCCTCGCCTTTCGAGTCTTCCAGGCTCGAAATCACGAGATCGATTGCAGTCCGGCCGACCGAAACATCGGTGGCGGGCGCGTCAGAAGGAGTGGTCTCGAAGACGTCCTTCGCTTCAGCCGCAGGTCTCAGTGTCGTTTTCCCTTTCCACGGGCAGACAATCAGTGCCGAAATGGCCCTGATCTACTGAATGTAGGCAGTCTTTGGTGTCGGTTTCAAGACGCACCGATATAAGAACGACGTCATTCGACCCTAACAGTCGGTGCAAATGACGTCGGTCCCGACGCGGGGCCGAAGATAATACGTCCCCCCCATCTCAAAGGGCGTAGTCAATCCATACCCTCCAAACGGCAAATATTGGTAGGTCGTCGAGGCGACCAAGAGGGACTGACTGCGTAGGCCGGCAAGGTCGGCGGGCAACTGGAAGGGCCCGCCGGAGGCATCGGGAGTGGACCCTCTTGCCTGGGACCAACTGACGAACGCGCCGCCCTCGGCATTGATCTTGACCGCCGTCACCTTGATCGCGACCTTCGTGGCGTCGTAGGGGGCGACCAGCGCGGACGAGACAGCGAAGATGGCGCCGATCTCGGCTTTGGTCGTTTCGGGGGCCTGGGTGATGAGGTCATTCACCGTACTGGCGGTGTGTTGGATTTTCCGATTGAGCGTGAATGCCATGGCGACTTCCGATCCGGCCATATAGAGCATCAGCAATATCGGAGCGATCAGGGCGAATTCCACCGCAGCGACAGCTCCCGTCGCACCCCGGAATTTGGCCGCGCGCCCTCGCCCTGGGTTCCCACGCCGGCCGCTGGCGCCATCAGACGGCCCGCCGGCAGTTTTCCAATGCCTGTGTAACGAGCGGAACAACCGCATCAAAACATCTCCGTCCGGAAAGCCGCCATCCCCGCGAGGAGGTGCGACCCATCCCCCATATTCGAGAGATATTTACGCATCAGGTCCGTGTAGATCGGCCATTTGTAATAGACACGGAGAGCGACAATCGAACCGGGACCGCCCGGCGCATAGCTGAAGCCGGTCGTGTCGAGATTCCCGCCACTGACCGGGGACGAGGAAGGAATTGCCGCAAAGCTCGAATAGGACTTGAGATCAATTTGGAGTTTTTGACAATCCAGAAGAAACCCAACCTTTCCGCACAACCGCTTGCGAAAATCCACCTCCGATAGATTGGCAGCCTGGATCTCGCCGGTACGTACCGTACGGCTGACACGGGCGACCGCCTGATCGAGGGTCAATTCGCCGAGAAAAACCAACGACGTCTCGATCGTGGCAAAGACGATCAGCAAGAATGGCATCGCCAGCAACCCGAACTCGACGATGGTCGCACCAGATCGATCGTTCCGCAGCCGAGTGAGTTTGGGAAGACGCGGCATGGCCTTACTGCACCAGCAAGGGGGAGTAGTCCTTCGCAAGCCGGTCTCCTTTGTAGCCGGCTTTGTCGAAGTCCGAATTCAACGTCATCTTAAGCGTGGTCGTGCTGTTTCCTGTGAAGGATATCGTATCGGCGACCAACGCCATCTGGTCGGAGCCGATGCCCAATTCGCCGCTGCCGGTGATCTTCAGGTTGTGTTTCGGCAGATAAACGGTTCCTTTGATGTTCACCGATCCGCCGCCGGCAATCGTGGCGTCCTTGGCGGGGGCGATGTCCCTGCGTCCGGCCATTGCGATTCCGGCATAGGTGCCCGTCGTCGGCGCAGAGATGTTCAGATTGGCGCCGCCATTCACCTTTGGATACGAATGGTCATCGACAAAAATCAGGGTTACGCCGGTGCCCGAAAGTGTGGCTTTGGATGACAGATCGAGGGGGCCACCGGAAATGACGTAGGTCCCCGGCGCCAGCGTGATATTGGCCGAGGAAGGAGCCTTCAAGCCGCCGCAATAGCGGCCGGGCTGGAGTGTGAAGTCACCGTCGCCCAGCGATGCGTTGCTGGACAGGCAGGTCCCTGTTTTCGCCGGCATCGGCAGGTCCGCATAGGGATCCTCCAAAGGATCGCAGCCACCTGTCACCTTCGGTGAGAATTGACCCGACCCGCCCCCAACGGCGCAAAAATCCTTGGCCTTGGCGGTACCCGCCCCGGATTGGAAAAGCGCACTGCTGGATATCGAGTTGGAGTGGACCGAGCATTGCGGACCGATAAAGTCGGACGATCCGCCGAAGGAAATCGCCTTCGACGCGGTTTGCGATAGGCCGATCATGCAGTAGCTCGACCGCAGGGGTCCGACGACGGCCTTTGCCAATACCTCCATCGGAAAGCTTTGCCCGAAGATCGGAAACGCTAGCGGATAGTCGTATGTACCGGTGACCGTGACGCTGCGCTCGGCCTGGTTGATAGAAATTGCCACGGAAACGGCGTTGATCTGTTCGTTCGATGCGAAGAACGACTTGCCTTCGGCGATCAACGCCGCCTTTTCGGATACGCTCAATTTACTGAACTTCAGTCCGGCCGCCTTCACAGTCGCCAGCGCAGCGCTGTCGGCGGCGTCCTGCATCACGCTCCGGTTGCTCAGCGCCGCCGAATAATCGACGGCAAGCCCCATCGCTCCAAACAACGGAATGGCCAGCAATGCCGCCATGATCGCGAAATTACCCGATTGGCTATCCGCGAATTTCTTGATCATACGCATAACGCTCTCACCCGACAGATAATCACGGGCAATTTACAGCGGACGCATTAATAGCGCTTTAAATAAACATGATTAATCCGACGTAGCGGTAGGTTTCCGACCGGCCCGCCGTCGATCGAAACATCCACAAAACGGCCGTAGAGCGGTCTAACGCCGCGCCGCCAAGACCGGCAGGGTAGCGCCTTCATGGCCTTGGAGGCGATGGTGGTCGTCAGTTGACGCGACCGGCGCGACAGCGTCGGTAGGCTGCAGCGCCGTCGTCTCGCGCCTGCTGCCGATAGAGAAGATCCGCGCCGATGCTGTCTTCGTCCCGATCGATCCTGCCCTCGTAACTGTTTCCCGCCGTCTGGCGCCCATATTGCTGGCAGAAGGCCTCCGTTCCCCGTGAGTTAGGGTTCGCCGAGACCTGCGCGCCGGCAATCGGCGATAGATTGGGATAGGGCGTACCGGCATTGCAGCCGGCAAGGCCGACGAGAATGCCCAGCAATAGGATGGTGGCGCGCATAACTGCCTCCAATAACATGACGATCCTCACCCCTATCTGGAGCAGCAGGTGCCGGGCACCAAGGGTGATAAAGCAGGCGTGTTCGCCACCGGTCCGGCATGTGGCCGTTTTTCCCGGTATGCTGATGCGGACACTCCCATCGTATTCCGTGGGGAAAGGCTGAACGACAGGTCGAGCGCGATGCGTTGTCCCATTCGGGTTGCGGTCAACCCCGATCGTTAGTGCGGCTGCGGCCCCGTTTGACGCGCGCACGCGCTTCTGGGCAATTGCCGTCATGGTCTACGAAGAGATCGATCCCCTGGCGCCGGACGTCGCGGCGGCCCGCCTGAGGCCGCTCGGCAGCCTCGCCTTTCTCGACAGCGCCATGCGACACGCGACGCTGGGCCGCTACGCCTATGTCGCCGCTTCGCCTTTCGCCCGCTTCGCCGTCGACGCGGGCGGCGCGATACTGGACGGATGCCGGCTCGAAGGTGCCCCCTTGGCCGCGCTGGACGCGACCCTGCGGCAGTATCGCACACAGACGGTCGCTGGCCTGCCGCCGTTCCAGGGCGGCACCATCGGGTTCATCGGCTACGACTTCGCGCATCATCTGGAGCCGCTCGCAACGCCTCCGGATCTCGATCCGGAGCTGCCGAGCCTGCGGCTCAACCTTTACGACACGATTCTTGCGTTCGACCTCGTCGACGATCGGGCTTTCATCATCGCGTCCGGCCATCCCGCCGATGAGGCGAACCGCGAGCGTCACGCACATGCGCGGATCGCGGCGTACAAGGCGGCGCTCGCAACCCCGGCATCCGCCCCCTCCGGCTCGCCGGCATCCGCTCTCGACTGGCGTTCGAACTTCTTCGCCGCCGACTATCACGCGGCGATCGAACGGGTGCGCGACTACATCCTCGCTGGTGATATCTATCAGGCCAACATCGCCCAGACCTTCGAGGCACACCTGCCGGACGGCTTCGATCCGTTTCAGCTCTATCTGAAGCTGCGGCGCACCAATGCCGCCCCCTTCGGTGCCTTTCTCGATTATCCCGATCTCGCCATCGCCTCGTCCTCGCCGGAGCGACTCCTCAAGCTCGATCGCCGCGCTGTCGAGACCCGCCCGATCAAGGGGACGGCGAAACGCGCGGCCGATCCGGCCGAGGACCAGGCGCTCGCGGTGGCACTGCTGGCGTCAGAGAAAGACCGGGCCGAGAACGTGATGATCGTCGATCTCCTGCGCAACGACCTGTCGCGAGTCTGCGAAGCCGATTCGGTCGCGGTGCCTGTGCTCTGCGGTCTGGAAAGCTACGCGTCGGTGCATCACCTCGTCTCGGTCGTCACCGGCCGCCTACTTGAAGGCATAACGCCGGGCGATCTCATCGCCGCGACCTTTCCGGGCGGTTCGATCACCGGAGCGCCGAAAATCCGCGCGATGGACATCATCACCGAGATCGAGAAGACCGCGCGAGGCCCCTATTGCGGCGCCATCGGCTATCTCGGCTTCGACGGCGCGATGGATCTCAACATCGCCATCCGCACCGTCAGCTTCACCAATGGCAAGGCACGCCTCGCCGCCGGTGGCGGCATCACCGTCCTGTCCGATCCGGCCGCCGAATACGAAGAAACCTTCACCAAGGCGACCCGCGTCCTCGCGGCGTTCGAGGACAATCCCTGATGATCCTCGTCATCGACAATTACGACAGCTTCGTCTTCAACGTCGCCCGCTACCTCGACCGCCTGGGCGGCCAGACGCGGGTCGTGCGCAACGACTCGCTGACATTGGCCGACATCGAGGCGTTGCAGCCGACGTCCATCATCGTTTCCCCCGGCCCCTGCACGCCGGCCGAGGCAGGGATCTCGCGCGATCTGGTTCGTGCGTTTTCCGGGCGACTTCCCATCCTCGGCGTCTGTCTCGGCCATCAGGTGATCGGCGAGGTCTTCGGCGGCACCGTGATTCGCGCGATGAAGCCGATGCACGGCCGGGCCTCGGAACTCCATCATGGTGCGACGGGCTTGTTCGAGACAATGCCAAGCCCGACGACTGTGGGGCGCTATCATTCGTTGATCGTCGAGGAGACACCGGTGATGCTGGAGAACCTGCACATCGACGCGCGCTCGGCGGAAGGCGAGATCATGGCGCTTTCCCATCGCGCGGACCCGACCTACGGCATCCAGTTTCACCCTGAATCGGTGCTGAGCGAACAGGGCGAACTGATCTTTAAGAACTTCCTGACCCTCGCTGAGGCCTGGCATGACCGACATCTGGCTTAACGGCGCCTTCGCCCCGTGCGACGGCGCGATCGCCGCGAACGACCGCGGGCTGCTCCTCGCGGACGGCGTCTTCGATACGGCGCTGGTTCTCGGCGGCCGGGTGTTCCGCATGGGCGAGCATCTCGACCGTCTTGCCGGCGCCGCCGGACGTCTGGAAATCCCGGTGGCCCGAAAGGATATACAAGCCGCCATGTCCGCGCTGGCGGAGCGACAGGTCAACGGCTCGATCCGGCTGACGGTCACGCGCGGGCCGGGACCACGTGGCATCGCCCTCCCCCCGGACCCGCGTCCGACCCTTCTCGGCTCGTCCGCGCCGCTGACGCCGAGCGCGATGTTCTCGACGATCCGCCTGGATGTTTCCTCGATCCGGCGCAATGAAACCTCGCCCACCACGCGGGTGAAATCACTGGCGTATCTCGATGCGGTCCTTGCCAATCACGCGGCCCGGCAGGTGGGCGCCGACGAGGCTTTGTTCCTCAACACCAAGGATCGCGTCGCGTGCTCCGCGCTCGCCAACGTCTTCGTGCTCAAGGACGGGGAACTGTCGACCCCGCCGCTCGCCGACGGCGTTCTCGACGGGATCACCCGCCGCTGGGTTCTCGCTCATGCCGGAGAATTCGGCCTTGCCGTTCGCGAACGCTCGCTCGGGCTTGCCGATCTTGCGGGCGCCACGGTGTTCCTGACCAACAGCCTGCGGCTGATCTCGCCCGCGACGCTCGATCCGTCGAACATCGGACAGCCGGATGGTCCTCTCACCACTTTGATGATCGGGCTATGCCAGGCGATCGCAGGCGAATGCGGCATCGATCCGCGGGCGCTGAGCGCCGTCGTCGAGCCGCACTGACGGAGACGGCGCTCCACTCGGCCGCATGGCTCAGCCGCGCCGGTTGCCGGCCGCCACGAGCCAGGCGGGATTAAACCAGGTGTCGGCTTCGCCGTCATAGGGCAGCGTATTGATGTCCCAGTGCCGGACATAAGGCGCGTAGACATCCCAGACGGCTGGCCCTCCCCCAACATAAACGACGCGGTCGGGAAAGCGGGACAGAACCTCTTCTGGATGGTCCGACGAGCGAATCTCGACGATGACCCGGTCGTTCCTGGCAAAGCTCGGAAAGGAGGCGACCGTCTTCGGTCCGGCGATCAGCACATGGCCGCGGGTGATCTCGAAAAAGCGCTCGACGTCCTCGGTAAAGACCCGCTCTGGCTGTCCCTCCCACGGCAACTGCCCGCCCAGGCCAAGCTGTCCGCTGCGACCGATCGCGCAGATGACCCGCACATCCGCCATTTGTCCACTCCTTCCGTGTCAGCATTTTGGGCAAAGCCGCCGCCGCGTCCGACCCGGCAAGCCTCAGGCGAAAAAATTCGCCAAGAGGCGCCGACAAGGAACCCTTACGATTTCGGTTTCGTTCATAAACTAGTTAAAAGATTGATGGCCGGCTATCGGTCAATAAACCGGCATGGATATGAACATAACAGTCCCCCTTGTATTGGAAGCCAGAATGGATGCCGGCCAGTCATTGGCCATCCTCCCCTCGCTTCTTTCGATTGCGAAATCGACACGCGCCTTTCAGGCGCTGCTGCTGGCCGAAATTGGTCTTCATCCCGGCCAAGATCAATTGCTGGACAGCCTCGACCCGGCCAATCCGACGAGCGTGTCGATGCTTGCCGACCGGTTGTCGGTCCGACCTTCCACGGTGTCGAAGATGCTCGACAGGCTGATCGATAGAGGGCTGGTGGCGCGGACGCCCAATATCCGAGACGCCCGACAGACCATGGTTCAACTGACGCCGATGGGCGAGGAGGCGCAGGTCGCCATTCGCGATATCTGGCACCGTCTGGAAGACGATCTGGCGACTTCCATCCCGTCAGGGGATCTCGTCGCGCTCAACCGGTCTCTGATGCATGTCGGTGAAATTCTCGCTCAGAAACTGCGCCGACTCCGCTAATTCGAAGGCCGCGAAACCGCCGTCGCCGATCGATGCTTCGCCCCGGCGAAACCTATCGCCATCGCAGCGTCTATCGCTTCGAAATATTCTGACCACTGCGCGGCTGCGGCTGTTTCCGCCGCACAGACGTCTCGACGCAAACCGGGCGCCCTTGGGCGCCCGTTCGCATGCACGGCTTTGATATCGCGATCAGCCCATGGCCTTGAAGTTGAATTCGGCACCGTCCTTGATGCCCGACGGCCAGCGCTGGGTGACCGTCTTGGTCCGCGTATAGAAGCGGAAGGCGTCCGGGCCATGCTGGTTGAGGTCGCCGAAGCCGGAGGCCTTCCAACCGCCGAAGGTGTAATAGGCGAGCGGCACCGGGATCGGCACGTTGACGCCGACCATGCCGATATTGATGCGGCTGGCGAAGTCGCGTGCCGCGTCGCCGTCGCGGGTGTAGATCGCGACGCCGTTGCCGTATTCGTGCTCCATCGGCAGCGACAGGGCTTCCTCGTAGTTCTTGGCGCGCACCACCGACAGGACGGGGCCGAAGATCTCGGTCTTGTAGATGTCCATGTCGCGGGTGACGTCGTCGAACAGGCAGGCGCCGACGAAGAACCCGTCCTCATAGCCCTGCATCTTGAAGCCGCGACCGTCGACGACGAGCTTCGCGCCCTCCTCGACGCCCCTGTCGATGAGACCCAGAACGCGTTTTTTCGCCTCGCCGGTGACCAGCGGTCCCATGTCGACGTCGTCGCCGGCCGTATAGGGGGCAATCTTCAGCGCCTCGACCCTCGGGATCAGCTTTTCGACTAGCCGGTTCGCGGTCTCCTCGCCGACAGGCACCGCGACCGAGACCGCCATGCAGCGCTCGCCAGCCGCGCCGTAGCCGGCGCCGATCAACGCGTCGGCCGCCTTGTCGATGTCGGCGTCGGGCATGATGATCATGTGGTTCTTGGCGCCGCCAAAGCACTGGACGCGCTTGCCGTTGGCGCAGCCGCGCGAATAAATGTACTGGGCGATCGGGGTCGAGCCGACAAAGCCGATGGCCTGGATGTCGGGGTCGTCGAGGATCGCGTCGACCGCGCCCTTGTCGCCATTGACGACGTTGAGAATACCCTCCGGCAACCCCGCCTCGACCATCAGTTCGGCGAGCATGATCGGCACCGACGGGTCGCGCTCCGACGGCTTCAGGATGAAGGCGTTGCCGCAGGCGATCGCCGGCGCGAACTTCCACATCGGGATCATCGCAGGGAAGTTGAAGGGGGTGATGCCGGCGACGACGCCGAGCGGCTGGCGGATCGAATAGATGTCGATGCCGGGGCCGGCGCCTTCGGTGAATTCGCCCTTCAGAAGATGCGGAAGACCAATACAGAACTCGACGACCTCGAGCCCGCGCTGTACGTCGCCCTTGGCGTCGGGGATGGTCTTGCCGTGCTCGCGCGACAGCGCCTCGGCGAGCTTGTCCATGTCGCGATTGAGCAGTTCGACGAACTTCATCATCACGCGGGCGCGTCGCTGCGGATTAGTCGCCGCCCAAGCCGGCTGGGCCGCCTTGGCGTTCTCGACGGCGGCGCGAAGCTCCTCGGCGCTCGCCAGCGCGACCTTGGCCTGGACCTCGCCGGTGGCGGGGTTGAAGACATCGGCGGTGCGTCCGCTGGTGCCGGCTATGCGCTTGCCGCCAATGTAATGACCGATCTGTTCCATGTCGTTCCTCCTCATGAATTCGCCTTGCCGTCTATCTCGCGCGGCGCGGGCGAAAAGCCAATCCTTCGCATCGCGCATCCATTGTGCGAAAAGTAACGTCCATCAGGCCGGAGCGGAGCGAATGGGCATGAATTGGGATGACGTCCGGCTGTTTCTGGCGGTGGCGCGGGCCGGGCAGATTCTGGCCGCCGCGCGGCGGCTGGAACTGAACCACGCAACCGTCGGGCGGCGGCTGACAGCGCTGGAGACGGCCTTCGGCGCCCGGCTTCTCATCCGCCGGCCGAACGGCTGCGAACTCACCGACACCGGCCGGGCATTTCTGGAACAGGCCGAACGGATGGAAGCGGCCATGCTGACCGCCCGGGCCGCAGTCGGTGGCACCGACATCGCGCTGTCTGGCACCGTGCGCGTCGGCGCGCCGGACGGCTTCGGCACTGCGTTCCTCGCCCCCCGACTCTGGCGGTTGACCGAGCGCCATCCGAACCTCACCGTGCAACTCGTCCCGGTGCCCCGCGCCTTTTCGATCTCGCGCCGCGAAGCCGACATCGCCATCACCATCGAACGACCCGAGACCGGGCGTCTCGTCGCCGCCAAGCTCACCCACTATGCGCTCGGGCTTTACGCCGCCCGGGCCTATCTCGCCGAACGGGGAGAGCCGCGCACGCTCGCGGACCTCACCGTTCACCGCCTTGTCGGCGCCGTCGAGGACCTCTTGTACAGTTCGAAACTGGCCTATTACGGCGACATCACCGCCGAGTGGCCGTCGCGTTTCGAGGTGTCGAGCGCGCTGGGCCAGACCGAGGCGGTGGCGGCCGGCGCCGGCATCGGCATTCTGCACGGCTTCATGGCCGCTGGGCGCGCGGACCTTGTCCGCGTGCTGCCGGAGCAGACCATCCACCGGGCCTACTGGCTGGTCTATCACGAGAGCGTCCGGGACGTCCGCCGCATCGCCGCCGTGGCGGATTTCATCCGCGAGATCGTGGCGGCGGACCGCTCCGCCTTCGCATGATCGATCCCAGCGAGAGAACCGATGTCATGGCTGACTATCGGAGCTTCACTGCAAATCGCTGAAAATGGCGCATCCGGGATGGCAGAGGGCGCAGCGGCTGTTATGAGCGAAGCGGACAATGGCACGGCTCAGGAACTCATGCAGTATCTCGACGACACAGGACAATCTATCGCTTCCGGCCAAACGAGCAAACCCGTGACCCGGATTCTGAAGGCGGGGCGCAATTGCCGCGATGTCACGCTCACCCGCCGCGCCGCGCTTCTGGTCGATGGCAGCGAATATTTTCCGCGTCTCGCGGAATCTCTGCGCATGGCGCGGCGGTCGATCTTCATCGTCGGCTGGGATTTCGACGGGCATATTCACTTGCGGCGCGACGAAGACGGGAATGGGCACGATGCCCTGGGTCCCCTGCTGCGGGAGCTGGTGGAAGCCAACCCGGACCTGGAAGTCCGCATCCTCGTGTGGAGCGTGGCGCTGGCGCACGCGCCCGGCAGTTCGATGGATCTGATCTTCGGCGCGGACTGGCAAGACCACCCCCGCATTTCGGTGCGTCTCGACAGCGATCACCCGCTCTATGCCGCGCATCACCAGAAGATCGTCAGCATCGACGACAGCCTGGCATTCGCCGGGGGCATCGACCTCACCGTCGAGCGCTGGGACAGTCCCGGTCATGCGCCGGACGATCCGGCACGCCGTGCCGATGGCGAGAACTACAGGCCGGTTCACGACATGCAGATGGTGGTCGATTCGGATGCCGCGGCGCAGGTGGCCGACATCGCTCGGTTGCGTTGGTGCCGAGCGACGAAGGAAGACCTTGCCCCACTGAGCGACCGGGTCGACCTCTGGCCGAAGGACGTGGTTCCCGTCTTCGAAGACGTTCCCCTCGGCGTCGCCTGTACCCTGCCCGGCTGGAACGGGCATTCACCGGTGCATGAGGTGGCGGCACTGATCGCCGACGCGCTGTCGGCCGCGCGGCATACCATCTACATTGAGACGCAATATCTCGCGGCACCGATGGTCGCCGGCATCCTGGCGAAGGCGCTGGCGCGAGCCGACGGCCCCGAAATCGTGATCGTGACGACACAGACCCTCAACGGTTTCATCGAACAGATCGCCATGGGCTTGAATCGCGATCGGCTCATTCGCCGCCTGCGCAAGGCCGATCGGTTCAAGCGGCTGCGGGTCTTCTATCCGCTGTCGGATGGAAGCCGCGATGACGCTGAAATCCTGATCCACGCCAAGCTGATCGTCGTTGACGACAGCTTTCTCAGGGTCGGCTCTTCCAATCTCAACAACCGCTCGCTCGGCCTCGACACCGAATGCGATATCGGCGTCGAGGCAAACGACACGCCGTCCCGCCAGGCGATCGAGCGGCTACGAAACCAGCTTGTGGGCGAACATCTTGCAGTCGATCCCCCACGTGTCGCCGAAGCGATCGCGGCGGAGGGATCGCTGGTCCGGGCGATCGACCGCTTGAATGATGCCGGACGGCTCCGTCCCTTCGCGGCGATGTCGGATCGCGGACCGTCGCGGCGCATTCCCTTCACCAGCTTGCTCGACCCGACCCGGCCGTTCAACCTGTCAAGCTGGCTGTGGCACAAGCGGGGATCATCGGCCGGACGGTGAATCCGTCGGTGCTTTGCCGCGCCAGACCAGTTCGGTCACCGCGAACACGATGCTGCCGATCACGAGCGGGGCGAGAAAATAGACGAAGCGGAAGACCAGAAGCGCCCCGATCACGTTGGCCTGCGGCAGCAGGTACATAACCACGGCCTCGATAATGCCGAGCCCGCCGGGCACATGCGTGATGAGGACGCCCATATTGGCCAGAACGAACGCCGTGGCGGCGGTCAGATAGGGAATCTCGGTCACCGCGCTGAGCGCTTGGTGAAGGCATGCCGCCACCAGTGCGAAATTCAGGCTGCCGACAGCGACCTGGGCCAGCGCAAGCCGAAGATCGGGCATCTCCAGCGTCCATTTCCGGATGCGCAGACGGCCTTTGACGAAGGCCGCAGCAACGAGATAGAGCGCTGTCGCAGCCAAGGATCCGATGCCCAATGCCAGGACAAGCGGTTGCGAGACACCGATCAGCTTGGCCGCCAGCGCCGGGCGTAAGAGGATCGACACCCCGCCGAGCGTAGCCAGGCCGACCCCGACCGTCATTCCCGAAAATAGAATGATCTTGGAAACATCTCCGGCCGAAAGGCCCCATCTGGAATAAAAACGGTAGCGGATCGCACCGCTGCTGAGGCCGGCGAAGCCGATGCTGTGCCCCAATGACAATGAGACGAACGAGGTAAGCGCGACACGCGGATAAGCCAGGCGCTTGCCGACGTAACGAACCGCGAGGGCGTCGAAGCCGGTGAGACAAAGATAGCTCGCGGCGGCGAATAGTCCGGCGCTCGCGAGCCGACCGAGCGGAAACGACGTGACAGATTGGACAAGCTCGTCGAAGCTGTAGCGACCGAGCGTGCGGTAGAGCAGCCAACCCGCCAGCAGCATTCCCGCCACGACCATCCCGCGCATCAGCCATATGCGCCACGAGATCGCGTCGCCCTGCGAGTCTTCATCCGATCCCGCAACTGCGCGATCCTCGTTGACGGTGTCGGTCATCAGGTGGCTCCGTTGGCGGGCGGCAGCGGTGTCAGCTCGAGTTCGAGCAGCAGCGGCAGGTGATCGGACGCGATCCGCGTCAGCGGCGTCCGGATGCTCCTCACGGATCGAACGGAGACGGCGCCACGCAGGAAGGCGTGATCGATACGCAGTAGCGGCAGCCGGCTCGGGAAGGTCGCGCCCGGATCGCAATTCCCGGCCAGATGGCGGGCTTCCGACAGATCTTGCGCCAACCGCCGGTAGGCTCGGGACCGTGGGACCGCATTAAAGTCGCCTATCAGGACAGCGGGATCCTGGCACCGGGGATGCGCCAGCCAATCGTCGCCCAGCACGGTCTCGGCCTGACGCAAGCGTTCGCCGCCATTGAGACCGAAATGGGTGTTGATCACCTGCAACTCCTTTCCCGCCACATCCACGGACACCCATAACGCGCCACGGGGCTCCAGATTCGGCCGCCCCGCAAGTCCCGGCAGCGGCCCGGCTTGCATCAACCGTGACGGACGCCGCGTCAGGATCGCATCGCCATACTGTTCTTCCTGGACGGTGAGCGCCGGATGGAAGTGGGTCATCATGCCGAGGAGGCGCGCGATGTCAGCAGCCTGATCGGCCGCCCCCGTCCGCCTGCGGCCGACATCGACCTCCTGAAGCGCGACGATATCCGCGTCGCACTCGGCAATGACCTCGGCGATCCGCTCCGGCGACAGCTTGCGATCCGTCCCGATGCAGCGGTGGATGTTGTAGGACAGGAGGCGGATCATGAATGCCGCAACCGCCCGACCTCAAGGTTCTCGTCCAATGTCAAATCACCTGTCCGACTCACGCGCCGACCGAAAGACTGGCCGAACGATTGACTAGACATCCCGAGATATGGCGCTGGCCTTTCCCGAAAAGGGAGAAAGCCTGTCCGCCGAGACGCAATTGCCGCGCTGCAGATGCCGTAACACCGCCGACGAAGACCCGATAGGCAGCCGAGATCGATAAAACCGGCCCGCACGTCACTTGGGCGGCTCCTGGCGGCCTCATACCAACCTGCGGCGATCGTCCCGGTCGAATGGGTTCCTATCACCGCAGGTTGGTATAAAGGCTGATCAGCTCTGACGCGGATCGAGCGCGTCCCGCAAACCGTCCCCGAGGAGATTGAATCCCAGGACAAGAAGGAAGATGGCGACGCCGGGGAAAATCGACATCCAGGGCGCCTGGCCCATGTAGTTTTTCGCCGTGTTGAGCATCGAACCCCAAGACGGGTCAGGTGGCTGCTGGCCAAGCCCCAGGAAGGACAGGCTGGCCTCGGCGATGATGGCGGTCGCGATGGTCAGCGTCGCCTGGACGATCAGCGGCGGCAGGATGTTCGGGAAGACGTAACGGATCAAGATCCACCGATTCGGCAAGCCGATCGCCTCGGCACCCTCGACATAGTCCTCAGACTTGACCGACAGCGTCTGCGCGCGCGCCAACCTGATGAAGATCGGCGTCTGCGAGAAGCCGATAGCGATCATCGCATTGGTGAGGCTCGGTCCCAGGAAGGCGGCGAGCGCGATGGCGAGGATCAGGAAGGGGATCGACAGGAGCGCGTCGGCGACCCGCGAGATCGCCATGTCGGTCCAGCCGCCGAAGAAGCCGGCAAGGATGCCCAAGGGCACCCCGACGACCACCGCGATCGCCACGGACACGACGCCTGCCAGCAACGACGCCCGAGCGCCGAAGGCCATGCGGCTGAAGACGTCGCGCCCAAGTTCGTCGGTACCGAAATAATTCGCCAGCGACGGCGCCTTGCGGATCGTCAGGAAGCTCGTCTTCAACGGGTCGTCGGTGGCGATCAGCGGCGCGAGGATCGCGACCGCTACGAAGACAAGGACGACGAGGCCGCCGAAGATCGCCGCCTTGCTGGCAAGGAATTTCTTCAGTGCCCTGTTTCCGGCCTTCGGCAACGCCGCGTCCGGGGCATTTATCTCCGGCACCTTGACGTCTGCGGCCGTGATCGGAAGCGCATCGGACATGTCAGGCGCCCCTCAGCCGCGGGTTGATCAGAATGTAGACGACGTCGGCGAGGAGATTCATGACGATGAAGCCGATCGCGGTGCACAGGACAATGCCCTGGACGACGGCATAGTCGCGCGTGAACACCGCGTCGACGACGAGCTTCCCGAAGCCGGGGATGGAGAAGATCTGCTCGGTCAGCACAGCGCCGCCGAGGAGTTCGCCGAAGAGCAGCGTCATCAAGGTGACGATCGGCACCAGGGCGTTGCGCATCGCGTGCTTCATGATCACGGTGCGCTCATAAAGACCCTTGGCCCGCGCCGTGCGGATATAGTCGGCGCCCAGGACCTCGATCATCGCCGAGCGCGTGTGGCGCATCAAGGTCGCTGCAAGGGCCGTGCCCAGGACAAACGCCGGCATCAGCATGGTCTTGATCGACAACCCGAGATCGCGCGCCGGCGAAACATAGCCGGACGCCGGTAGCCAGCCGAGTTGCACCGAGACCAGAAAGATCAGGAGGATTCCGAGCCAGAAGTTCGGAATCGACAAGCCCGACAAGGCGAAGAAGTTGGCGAGATAGTCGGTGATCGTGCCCTTTTTAACGGCCGCTAATATGCCGGCGGGAACTCCGACCAGTATCGCGACGATCATGGCCATGACGGCGAGTTGGATGGTGACCGGCAGCTTTTGGGCGATCAGCGTCGTCACCGGCACGTCGGTGCGGAGCGACGTGCCGAAATCGCCCTGCGCTATCTGCGTCACCCAGGCGCCATACTGCACGGGCAGCGGGTCGTTGAGGCGATATTTCTCGCGAATGAACTCCACCACCTTGGGATCGCGTTCCTCGCCGGCGATCATCAGCGCCGGGTCGCCCGGCAGAAGCTTCTGCAGGGCAAAGACCAGCATCGACACGATGATGATCGTCGGGATGGCGACGAGGATGCGCCTGAGGATCAACTGGCCCATGAAAAGCTCCATGAAAGAGGCGGCGGGCGATCCTCGCCCGCCGCCGGTCGCGGTGTGCCTGGGCCTACTTCTCGACGCTCATGCCCTTCAGGCGGATCATGCCGTCGGGATAGGGCTCGAAGCCCTTGACGTTCGTGGCCAGCACGAAGGGCCAGGGCTGATAGTAGGTGTACATCAGCGGCAGATCGTCCTGCAGGATCGCCTGCGCGGCATCGTAGAGCGGCTTTCGCGTGGCGACATCAGTCTCGAGTCGTGCCGCATTGAGATTCTTGTCGACCTCTTCGTTGCAGTATTTCGAGTCGTTGAGATTTCCGTCGCAGGCAACGAATGTGTAGATATTGCCATCCGGATCGACACGGCCGGACCAGTTGATGATCGCTGCATCGAAATTGCCCTGCTCCATCTCCTGCTGCATGGCCGCGAACTCGGTGGCGCGCAGATTGATTTGGAAGCCCGCTTCCGCCGCCATCGCCTGGATCAGTTCGGCGAGCTGCTGGTTGGCCGAGCCGGTGCCGAAGACGAGTTCGAAGGACGGATTCTCGACGCCCGCCTCCTTCAGGAGTTCCTTGGCCTTGTCGAGATTGCGCTCGGTGACCGGGAACTTGTCGCTCAGAAACGGGCTCGACGGTGGGAACGGCTGCTGGGCCGGGGGAAAGATCCCATTGCCCGCGACCTGATCGATGATGTCGCGGCCGACGGCGTATTGGAACGCCTGGCGCACCCGCTTGTCGGCGCCGATCGGTTGCTTCGCCCTATCGCCATTGTTGACGTTGAAGCGGATCGACCCGTAGCCGAGGCCGGTGACCGGCACGAATTGCAGGCTCGTATCGTCCTTGACCGACGGCACGTCCGACGGAGCGAGGCGCTCCAGCATATCGAGGTCGCCGGCGCGCAGATTGGCGAGTTTCACGGTAGCGTCGGTGATCGGCTGGAAGGTTACGGCCTCGATCGGATACTCGGCGGCGTTCCAATAGTTTTCGTACTTCTTCAGCTCGATCCGGTCGTTCTGGACGCGGCGAACGAACTCGTAAGGTCCGGAGCACACCGGAGCTTGCGAGAATTCCTTGCCCTCGGCGAAGGCCTGCGGCGACATCATCATGCCGGCGCGGTCCGAAAGCGTGGCGAGCAACGGCGCGTCGGGATGCTTGAGATTGATCGTTACCGTCAGCGGATCGTCGACGGTGACGCTCTCGACCGCGTTCAGTTCGCTCTTGCGGTTGGAATCCGAGAGTGTCGTCGAGCGCTCGATATTCGCCTTGACCGCCTCGGCATCGAATGTCGTGCCGTCGTGGAAGGTGACGCCGTCCCGCAGCTTGAAGGTGAGCGCCGTCTTGTCGTCGTTCCACGACCATTCCGTCGCCAGTTGCGGCACGAAATCAAGCTTCGGCGTGATGTCGACCAGCTTGTCGCAGAGCGAGGTGAAGACGATGCGGCCGACATAGGTGCGGGCGCGGTCGGGATCGAGCACGTCCGGATCTTCCGCCAGACCTATGCGAAACGCCTGGGCGTAGGCGGAGGTCGACGTCAACAACGCCGTGGCGAACAGCGCCAGTTTCATCGAGGTCTTCATGGTCAGGTTCCCTGTTCGGTTGCGGTAAGAGGGGTGGTCAGTTCAGCGCGGCCAGTCTGGCACGCGGTGAAGAGGGCAAGTCGTCGCTTCAGTGGCTCGCTTTGCCGTGCGATGATCCGCGGGCTGCCGCCAGCATCCTGAATCTCCTTCCAGAAATGACAAGCGACCCGGCGCTCGCTGGCGCCGACGGCCTCGAGGACCGGCGATTCCACCGAGCAGACCGGGCGCGCATGCGGGCAACGAGTGTGGAACCGGCAACCGGAGGGAGGCGCCGTCGGACTCGGAACATCGCCTTCCAGCGGCTCGATCGTTCCTCTGGCCGCCGCGCTCGCCTGTGGGATCGCCGCCAGAAGTGCCCGCGTGTAGGGGTGGAGCGGGTCGGCGTAGAGGTCCTCGGTCGTGGCGAGCTCGACAATCTCGCCGAGATACATCACCGCGACCCGATCGCTCATGTGCTTGATGACCGCGAGGTCGTGAGCGACGATGACGAGCGTCAGCCTCAACCGATCCTTCAGCTCTTCCAGCAGATTGACGATCTGCGCCTGGATCGAGACGTCAAGGGCCGAGACCGGCTCGTCGCCGAGGATCAGCGTGGGCTTCGCCGCCAATGCCCGTGCGACGCCGATGCGCTGGCGCTGGCCGCCTGAGAATTCGTGCGGGTAACGGTCGGCCATGTCGGGGCGAAGGCCCACGATCTCGAATATCTCCAGCACACGGTCGCGCCGTTCGGCCGTGGACAGGGCCTCGTGCAGCCAGATCGGCTCGCCGACGATGTCGGCAACGCTCATTCTTGGGTTCAGGGAGGCAAATGGATCCTGGAAAACGATCTGCAGCTCGCGACGCAGGTTGCGCATCTCGGTCGAAGACAGATTGCCGAGATTGCGCCCGCGATAGATCACGTCGCCGGAGGTCGGTGACAGGAGACGGATGAGCAGACGGCCGAGTGTCGACTTGCCGCAGCCGGATTCACCGACGACGGCCAGCGTCTCGCCCTCGAAGACGCGGATCGAAATCCCGTTCACCGCTTGCACCAACGGTGAGCGCTTCAACCATTGCCGTCCCCCGCCGAAATGTTTCACAAGGTCGGTGGTTTCCAGGATGGGAGAGACACCGGCCATCAGGCGACCTCCGCGAAATGGTTTTCGATCGGCGCGAAGAAGCAGGCGGCTCTGTGGTCATCGTTTCCACCAACGACGTCGAGCGGCGGCGGGGCGACACGGCAGCGCTCTTGCGCGAATGGACAGCGGGGCGCGAAGCGGCAGCCGTCCGGCATGTGCTCGATCGACGGTACGGTGCCGGGAATCGTTGCGAGACGTGCGACGCGGGTGCCCAACGACGGGATCGCCCCCATGAGGCCAATCGTATAGGGATGCTGCGGATCGCCGAAGACCTTGGCGACCGGGCCGGTCTCGACGACGTGACCGGCATACATCACCGCCACCCGGTCCGCGCTTTCGGCAACGACCCCGAGATCGTGGGTGATCAGGATCACCGCCGTGCCGGTTTCGCGCCGCAACTCGTCGATCAGAGCCAGGATCTGCGCCTGGATGGTCACGTCGAGCGCCGTCGTCGGCTCGTCGGCGATGAGAAGCTGCGGCGCATTAGCGAGCGCCATCGCGATCATCACGCGCTGGCGCATGCCGCCGGAGAGTTGGTGCGGATAGGCATCGAGCCGGCTTTCGGGCGCCGGAATGCGCACCTTGCGCAGCATCTCCAGCGCGACCTGCCGCGCCGCTGCCTTGCCGATTTTTCGATGCCGACGGATGCCCTCGATGATCTGATCACCGACAGTGAAGGCCGGGTTCAGCGAGGTCATCGGCTCCTGGAAGATCATCGAAATGTGATTGCCCCGCAGATTAGCCCGTTCGGCTGAGCCCATCGCAAACAGGTCCTTGTTCTCGAACAGCGCAGTTCCCGAGACGATTTGAGCTGGCGGCACCGGTAAAAGCCCCATCAAGGCGAGCGCCGTGACGCTCTTGCCGCAGCCGGATTCGCCGACAATCGCCAGCGTCTCGCGGCGGCGGACGGAAAAGCCGACACCATCGACAAGGTTCTTGCCCGGCTGGAAGCGCAGCGCAAAGTTTTCGAGCGTCAGGACGGTTTCGGAATCTGCCGATGACATGGCGCTGACCTGGCTCATGCCGCCACCAGATGGCCGGCGCCGCGATCGACCAGCACCAATCGCGCCGGCGCATCGCCCAGCTTCCTCACGGGGCTCGGGATCTCCTGGTCGAGGCGAGGAAAATGCGGCCGCCGCCGCGTCGGATCCGGCACCGGGACTGCTTCGATCAGCCGACGGGTATAGGGATGCCGGGGGTTGGAGAAAATCTGATCGCGAGTCCCGGTCTCGACGATCTGGCCGAGATACA